>JANOLL010000303.1:0-9286 GCA_031419775.1 Polaromonas sp.
CCTGCCAAATCCTTTGCATTCGCCAAGTTGGCAGTTCCACCCACACGCAACACCTCACCCGCAACGCCCAATCGGTTCTGGTCTGCAAACTGAACCGGCTTGATAGCCGTGTTCAAACGCAGCATTTCTGAAGCGACTGGCGTAGTAGGCTTGTTGACGCCGGTGATACCCGTCAAGAATGTGGTCAACAAGTCGGTTCGCGGCAAGTTGGTTGGCGCAACGGCCTTGGCGTCGTCTGCCAGGGCACTGCCCAGGAAAGCTGGCAGGACCGGGTTCGACACATAAGTCAAGAACTGACGGTCATCCTTGGGCTGCGATGCATTGAACTTGTCCTTGTCTGGCAAACCGATGACCAGTTCGTTGACCAGCGGGTTACCCAAACGGGAAACTTGGGTCCATGCCCCGCCCTGCTTAGAAGCTTCGTTGTTGCCAGAGTTAGGCTTACCATTGAGCAAACGAGCTTGGCGAAGGCTCGCGGTTGTCCAGCCGCCGATAACAGTATCAGCACTGCCAGCGGTCAAACAATCCTTGTGAACTTCTAACGCAAGAGTGGTGACGTTGGCTTTTTGAATCACGTGATTGCCGCCCATACCCACCAAGTCTATTTTGGTGGGGTCAAGCAACACTGAAACAGGCGCATTTACCAAGTCAAATACTGGGCCAAGATTCACGGCAAAACCTTCCTGGCGCTGACCTACAAACACCTTGCCCTGGTCCTTGCCAGCAGGGCAGCCCGGAATGGTGACGCTGTGGATATGCTTAGCGGCGTAGGCTGGATAGTCAGCGATGGTTTTCACGCCAATGTTATCCACCGGCTTTTCAAAGGTCGCGGCACCGCCGGAGGTTTTTGTCAGGGCATTACCGGCGTTACTGCAACGCCCGTTGCGAACCACTTTGACCTCGTAGGTTTCGTTGACGTTGAGGTTCGCGTCATTCAGGTTGGCGACCACGTCGGCTTGCACCAGTGGGATAGGAACACTGGCTGATCCGATAGTCAACGGAATCGACTTCAGATTGTTCTTGAAGCGGAACTGGAAGGTGAGGTCTTCTTTCGCGTCGCCATTGTTGTCGATGTTGATTTCGTACAGGGCGTTGGAATCAAGCTGGAAATAATTAGGACCGCCGTATGGAGCCTGAAGTGGCTGGTAGTTGGCAAGCAGAGTGACGTAATCGGAACGGCCGCCGGCTCCATCAGCGTTGATACCTTCGTAACTTCTGAACATATAGAAGTCGGTACCGTCAACGCGTGGGCTTCCCGCCGTACCAGGCGCTTCGCGGTGGCTGGAGGCGATAGCGCCACCGGCGGCTACCAGCAATAGACAGGCTTTTGCCAGAATTCCTAATTTCATCTTCATGTTGTCTCTCCAAGTAGGTTCATAGCAAATGCTATGTAAAGTTGGTACGGTGGTCTTGTTTGACTGGATTCACAGAAATTTCGAATCCGGTTCATCCTATGAGATGAGCAAGGCGCAAGACCATCAAATTTGGAGCTTTGGACTGTAGGACAAACTCTGACAGCGGTTCCAGCCCCGGGAAAACCCTTGTTTTTTGACTGTCCCAAGCCTGTTTTAGGCCGGATTTCGCGCTTTTTAGCGATCAACAGCGGTTCATTGTTTTTTGAAACAAAATGCAACAGAGCCGTAAAACTTCCTTTACCCCTGAGGCTAAAAATTGGCCACCAGGGTCAGACGGAAAGATCGCGATTCAATCGGATGGAAGTGAATGTCATTTTCAGATGCCGCTTCACCCTTGAGCCGAGACTCGTAGTAGTAGTCAATGGCAGAGTCTTTTCGGTTGGTCAGATTGAAACCCTCCAACTCCAGTTTGAGTTTGGGGCTGAACTTGTAGCCGATGCGGCCATTCAGGGTTGCCGTACCTTTTGACCGCACCGAGTTGTCTTCCAACAGGGGCCGGGCTCCAAAATAACGCAGCTGCAGCGCTCCGA
Source organism: Polaromonas sp. (assembly GCA_031419775.1). GTDB lineage: Bacteria > Pseudomonadota > Gammaproteobacteria > Burkholderiales > Burkholderiaceae_C > Polaromonas. The sequence continues at coordinate 1,946 of JANOLL010000303.1, forward strand.
AATACGGACCCAGGTTGTCAACCGACAGCGCCACAGAAGCTACGCCTTCGACCGCGCCCGGAATGCGCTGCCCTACCGTATTGGCATCGCGAAAGCGCGCTCGCGCAAAGGCCAGGTCGGCATCAATCGTCAACCAGCGGTTGGGTTTGTAGTAGTTGGAAAACTCAAATCCCAGGCGCCGGCTGGGACGACCCGCCTCGGTGGTTCCGGCATCGCCCACAAACACCAGCTCAGAATCAAAGTCGAGCTGGTACACAGAAAACGAACTCTGCAGCCCTGCAATAGCCTCGGTTCGAACACCCAGCTCTATCCCTTTGGAGCGAACCAGCAGCGGCGACTTGTCCAGTGGCGTCCCGGCGCCCTGACCACCCTTCACGTTGGGCGGTTCCAGTGTAGCGGTGGCGCCCCGCGCGTCGTTGCTGTGAAAACCGTAGCCGGCACTGGCATAAAACTCGGTCTTGTCCCAGGGGCCAAATATGAGGTTGAGCTTGGGGCTGGCTTTGGTGGCAGACGCTGTGCCAGAGTTTGCCGATGTGTCGCTGTCGACCTTGACCTGAAAATGGTCGATCCTGACGCCTGCAGCGGTGCGAAATTTATCCGCCCACTGGATCTTGCTTTCTCCATACACCCCCAGGCTGCGCTCCCGGATAGCGTCGGAGCGCGTGGTGGACAGCGTTTGCCGGGCGGCGGTATTGAGCAAGCCGTTGTGGATGCGGTCACTTTGAAGCTGTATGCCCAAAGTGGTTTCGGAGCTTTTGCCCATCAGGCTTGAAAACAGCGTGTGGCTGGCATTGAGCCCCACTGTCGTGCGGCGATCGGGTTGGGCGAACTGATCGCCATTAACCGGATCGGTCAGGAAATAAGTGAAGTTGGAAAACAGATCCAATCGATCTCGCACCACATACGCATTCATTTGGGTAGCCGAGTCCTTGCCAGACTGCCGCCATGCGCCAGAAAGGCTGTAGCGGCTTGCACTGCCGCCGCCCGTCTGGTCAATCGCATCAAAGCGGTTCAGCCCGCCCTGCTCTACCGCGCGTTTGGGAATCTGGTCGGTGGCGTGCCATTTAGCGTCGTAGGCCATCAGGGTCACATTAAAACCATTGGCGTCCGAGCCCTGGCTGTAGCGCAGTACGCCGTTTTTCTTGCGGTAGTTGTCGCCAACCACAAAGGGTCCATTGTTGTGAAACAACTCGAGCGCATACAAGACATGGCCGTCACCAAACTTCACGGAATTGGCCAGCAAGGAGCGCGCGTAACCGTTTTGGCCCAAGCCCAAACTGGCTATGCCTTCAGGCAAGGTGTTGGCATATTTGACATTTACCGCGCCTGCTGTGGCAAAGTCGCCCTCGGCCGCGTAATAGGGACCTTTCCGGTAGTCGAGTTCGGTCGCCAATTCAGGAATCAAAAAATTCAGATCAGTCCAGCCCTGTCCATGCGCGTGGGACCGACGGTTGACCAGCATGCCGTCGACGGTGGTGCGCAGGTCAGTGCCGTGGTCGAGGTTGAAGCCGCGCAGGTAGTACTGGTTAGCTTTGCCCTCGCCGCTGTGCTGGCTGACGATCAGACCGGGCACGGCTTCCAGCACCTCACCTGGCCGGTACACCGTCCGGGCATCGAGTTGCTGCTGGGTGACCACGCCTTCGTTAGCGGTGCTGGCCTCACCCAGCACGCTATTGCGCGAGCTCTGTACCAGGATAGGCGACAGGCTGGGCTCAGGGGACTGCGCCCAGGCAACGCCCTGCAGGGCCAAGAAACTGGTCACCAAGGCCGCAACAGGGGATTTCGAAATCAGATAGCGGGGTCTGGAAGTGAGGGACATAAATAGGAAAGAGGCGATGAAAATTGAGATCGCTGGGCAAGAGCGGATACGCGGTACAGGAATTTTTGGAGTCAAACTTACGCCATTTAGTGCTTGATCCAGCGTGATGATTGACTCATTAGCTATTTTTTAGGAGCATTCACTGCCGCGCCATGCGGATATTGGGTGGCAAGGTGGCGGGGGTGCTAGTGCGAAACGGGTTGATGTCCAGACCGCCACGGCGGGTGTAGCGGGCGTACACCGAGAGCTGGAGTGGCTTGCAGCGGGACCAGATGTCCATGAAGATGCGCTCGACGCAGTGCTCATGAAACTCGTTGTGGTTGCGAAAACTCACCAGGTACTGCAGCAGTCCTTCCTGGTTGATTGGCGGGCCTGTATAGGCGATTCGCACACTGCCCCAGTCTGGCTGGCCGGTGACCAGGCAATTGCTTTTGAGCAGATTGCTGGTCAGGGTTTCCTCGATCGGGGGCTCATCCAGCTCTGCAAACAGCAACTCCGGCGACAGTGTGAACTGCAGACACTCGACGTCCAGCCGGTCGAGGTTCAGGCCATCCAGTTCTTGCACCGGCTCACGGTCAAACATCTCAGGGCCCAGCGTTTTAATCCCCACGCCCATGCCCACCGCCGCATTGAGGTCCGCGCGTATGCGCTCACGGACATCGCGGGCATCCGCGAATCGGGTGTTGTTAAAGCTGTTGAGATAAAGCTTGACGGATTTACTCTCGACAATATTCGGTGACTCGCATGGAACCGTGATGTGGGCCAGAGCAACCTGGGGCTTGCCGCGCGTATTGAGCCAGCTCAGCTCATAAGCGGTCCACATGTCGGCGCCGAAAAACGGTGGCGTGCCGACAATTCCGAGTTCGGCCCGCTGATCGGCGCGCGACATCGGGAACAGCAGGGTCGGATCGTACTGGTCAACATAGGCCGATGTTTTGCCGAGCTGGGAGTTTTCTGGAAGATTCATGCTGAGCCAGATTTTCCCATGTCTGGTCCCCCTGCTGCCTGGAGATGCGGCACCAGTACCGCCAGCAAGTGGTTCACCACAGCAGGCGCCAGATCATGGCCCATTCCGTCTATGCCAACCAGTTTGGCACCCGGAATTCGGCGGGCGGTGTCTTCACCGCAGGCAAAAGGAACCAGTGCATCGCCCTTGCCATGAACCACCAGGGTTGGCACCGTCACGGCTGCCAGCTGGTCCGCCCGGCCGGTGTCTGCGACGATCGCCACCATTTGCCGGGCAATGCCTCGAGGCTGGTAGCTCCGCTGGGTGGCAGCCGTCACGCGTGCGCGAAGGTCGGCCTCGTCCATCGGAAAACCCGGGCTACCAATGATTTTGAACAACTTGACGGAATGATCAATCACTGCCGCCTGACCCTTACTCGCCGGGCGGCTGAGCAGGGCTCGAGAGGCTTCAGACGTAGGACCCGGCAAACCGCGAGCGCCGCTGGAGCTCATGACGCTGGTCAAGCTCAGCACACGCGCCGGAGCCAGAAGTGCTAGCCACTGAGCGACCATGCCGCCCATGCTGACCCCTACAACATGCGCTTGCTCTATCTCTAGGGCGTCGAGCACACCCAGCGCATCCCTGGCCATGTCCTGCATGCTGTAGGGCGGTGCAATGCGCCAACCCAAGCGGTATTTGAGCCCTTGCCAAAATAAATTGGGCGTGCCGAGCGCATCGAGCCGCTGACTCAGTCCACTGTCGCGGTTGTCAAACCGCACCACCCGAAAGCCGGTATCGACCAGCGCCCGAACCAGCTCAGGTGGCCACGCAATCAGCTGCATGCCCAGCCCCATGATGAGCAGCACAGCCGGCCGCACCTTGGCGGCAGCGCAGTCAACGCTGTCTTCAACTTCCAGGCTCAAACCATTTGCTACTATTTTCATAGCAATGAAGGCTTATAAATTGAGCGCAAGAATGGCTTTTCATTCATAAACTAGGTGAATTCGGTGGCGCGCAACCATTTGGTGGCAATCCATTTTTCGCCAGACAGCACCGGCGCACCACCGTGCAAACTGAGGCTGTCCGGATGGGGCTGGGCATAGCTGAAAAAAACTGCCTGGCCGCGTCGGGCCGGGACTTCCAGCTTCCTGTCCGGAAAGATGGTGGCACCGCCCCGATCGGGTGTCTGCAAATACATGATCAGCGTCGCCACGCGCTGTCCTCCGCGCGCCAACAGCGAAGCGGTACCGGCTTCCTTGGGATCAAAATAATCGTAATGCGGCAGATACTGGGCGCCCGGCGGATAACGCAACACTTGCAGGCCTTCGCCGTTTTTTGCGGGCCAATTCAGCAGCTTCGCAATCCGCGCCTCAATCCGCTGCACCAGTGCGTCCTCGCAGCGTTCAAAAAACATGCCTTGGCTGCTGCGGTCAGGGTGCAAAGCCTCGCCGCCGGTCTGGGGATCGACGGTCAGCGAGCGCGACAGGCGTGGCCGCGCGCTGGCAATCAGCGCATCGCACTCGGCAGGCGTCAACAAGTTGGCAAAGACAAGCCAGTCCGGGTCATGCTGACGCTGCAGCACCTCGACCCACTTATCGCCCCCGTCCAGCGTGGCTCCTGCTTCTCCAGGCAGCGGACGGGGAAGCGGGTTCATTAAAGGGCCGGCTCGCGCCGGAACACCAGACGGTCGGGTGCAGAAGCCGCCGCATTGAAGCGGTAGCCCTCGGCACAGAAGTGCTCGAGTTTTTTAACCGTGGTGACTTTCTTTTCGACTGCATAGCGCACCATCAGGCCGCGCGCGCGCTTGGCCATGAAGCTAATGACCTTGTATTGACCAGCCCGGTATTCTTCAAACACGCAGCTCACCACCCGCGCCTTCAGCACCTTGCGATCCACCATCTTGAAATACTCTTCGCTGGCCAGATTGATGATGACCGGCGAGATGTCCGCTGCGGCCCGCTGGTTCAGGTAACCGGCGATCTGAGAACCCCAGTACTGGTAGAGGTTCTTTCCCTTGGGTGTTGCCAGAGCGGTACCCATTTCCAGCCTGTAGGGTTGCATCCGATCGAGCGGGCGCAGCACTCCGTACAGGCCACTCAAAATGCAGACATGCGATTGGGCCCAGTCCAGCTGCTGCGGGCTCAGTGTTGTGGCTTCAAGTCCCTCGTAGACGTCGCCGTTGAACGCGAGCACGGCCTGTTTTGAATTTTTAACCGTCAGCCGCGGCGACCACGCCTGGTAGCGCGCCACATTGAGGTCCGCCAGGCTGACCGACAATTTCATCAGTGTGCTGATCTGTTGCGGTGTCTTGGTTTTGAGCAATTCAATCAGCTCGGCAGACTGGCGCATAAAGAGCGGGTTGCTGTGGCTGGCGGTGTGGGGGCGTGTATCGTAGTCGAGTGATTTGGCTGGCGAGATTAAAAACAGCATGGCTTGAGGCGTCGGGAACAATCAAAAGCCATGACTGTACGACAGCATGGTGTTACCCCTTGCAAGGGTATTCATTCCGGTGCATTCTGTAGCCGTACGAAGCCGCGCGCGATTTTGCGTGATTTGTACGCTCTAGGAGTCCATCATGCGTGCTGCCGGCTTCTGTTTGTCCTTCATTTTGGTCTTGGCCCCGGCGACACTGACCGGTGCACGCGCCGCCACCCCACCACCTACAGGCGTTCAGGCGGCCATCGATGCCATGCGACAAGCCAATGCTGCGGTAGTCGGCATCAAGGTGACCGCCGCCGAAGGCGCTCGCTCCCGCGAAACGCTGGGGCGACAGCGTTCGGGCTCGGGCGTAGTGATTGGCGCAGACGGCTTGATTTTGACCATCGGCTATCTGATTCTGGAGGCCCAGCAGGTAGAAATTGTTACCCAGGACAACCGTGTCCTGCCCGCAAGTGTGGTGGCTTATGACCTGGCCACCGGCTTTGGCCTGGTCAAGCCCCTTTGGCCCCTGCGTGGCGTCATGCCGGTCAAGCTCGGCAGTCTGCAAGACCTGAAACCCGGCGAGCCCCTCATGGCCGCCACCGGCGCAACATCTACCGGGGACGGCGCGGACGTCAGCATGACCCAGTTGGTTAGCCAGCGCGCGTTTTCAGGCAACTGGGAATACCACATCGACACTGCGCTGTTTACCAGCCCACCGGTCACCGCAGGCCGAGGCAACCACAGTGGTGCGCCGCTGTTTAACCATAAAGGCGAGCTGATGGGCATAGGTTCGCTCTTGGTCATGGACGCCGCCGGTGAGAACAGCCGCCTGCCCGGCAACATGTTTGTACCGATTGACCTGCTCAAACCCATACTCGCGGAAATGACGCAATCCGGCAGCAGTCGGCAGAGTCGCCGACCGTGGCTGGGCCTGACATCGAGTGACCGGGGAGGTCGCATCCAGATCATGCGCATCAGCGCCAACAGCCCCGCAGAAATGGCTGGCCTTCAGCCCGGAGAGGTCATTCTGGCGATTGATGACACCGAGGTCAGCACCCTGGAGGGGTTTTACAAAAAGCTCTGGGCCAGGGCAACGCCCGACGAGCCCGTCAGACTCACGGTGACGGGCAGTGCGGGCGTTAAAACCATCGTGCTGCAGCCCGAGGACCGTATGTTGACACTCAAGAAGCCGGCGGGTATCTGATATTGAGGTGCCGGAGAGCTGGCAGCCGAGTCGAATAAAATCGGGCTCATCCAACCCACCCCAGGGCGGCATCCAAGAGGTGCCGTTTTTTATTGCTGCCATGACCAACGCTGCCCCCACCCACGTCACCGCTGACTCTGCGTCTCCCCCCACGCTGGTCTCCACGCCAGGCTTGGACAGTTTGCATAAGTCGTTTGAGCCCACAGCCATTGAAAGCCATTGGGGGCCGTTGTGGGAGCAGAGCGGCATGTATGAGCCGACGCTGGATGTCGCCAAACCATCGTTCGCCATCCAGTTGCCGCCCCCCAACGTGACCGGCACGCTGCATATGGGCCATGCCTTCAACCAGACCAACATGGACAGCCTGAGCCGCTACCACCGCATGAAGGGCCACAACACCTTGTGGCTGCCTGGAACCGATCACGCTGGTATCGCGACGCAGATTGTGGTGGAGCGAAAGCTTCAGGGAGAAGGCAAAAGTCGTCACCACCTGGGCCGCAAAAATTTTGTCGCCAAGGTCTGGGAGTGGAAAGACGAGTCTGGCACCACCATCACGCGCCAGATGCGCCGCATGGGGGACTCGGTAGCCTGGAAGCACGAGTACTTCACCATGGACCCGAAGATGTCCAAGGTCGTCACCTCGACATTTGTGCAGCTGTACGAGCAGGGTCTGATCTATCGCGGCAAACGCCTGGTCAACTGGGACCCGGTACTCAAGTCAGCCGTGTCTGATCTGGAGGTAGAAAGCGAGGAAGAAGACGGCTTCATGTGGCACATCCGCTACCCGCTTGCCGATGGCTCGGGCTCACTGACGGTCGCCACGACGAGGCCAGAAACCATGCTCGGTGACGTGGCCGTGATGGTGCACCCTGATGACGAACGCTATGCACACCTGATTGGCAAGCGCGTCAGCCTGCCGCTGTGCAACCGCGAAATTCCGGTAATTGCCGA
>JANOLL010000304.1:0-2511 GCA_031419775.1 Polaromonas sp.
TGTTCGCCGTCAACAAGGGCTTCATGGACGATGTCGAAGTCAAGCGCGTGCTGGCCTTTGAAGCCGGCCTGCACGGCTACCTCAAGGACAAGAACGCGGCGCTGATGGCCAAGCTTGAAGCCAACAAGGCCATGGACAAGGATGCCGAGGCGGAACTGAACACGGCCGTGGCGGCGTTCAAGAAGTCGTTTGCCTGAGCCTGCCCTGAAACGCAGCGCTTCTAGACAACATCAGGAACCTTAGGACCCACTATGGCAGCAGGCAAGGAAATACGCGGCAAGATCAAGTCGGTGGAAAACACCAAAAAGATCACCAAAGCCATGGAAATGGTGGCAGCGTCCAAAATGCGCAAGGCGCAGGAACGGATGCGTAATGCCCGGCCGTATAGCGACAAGATCCGCAACATCACCGCAAACTTGGCTCAGGCCAACCCTGAGTACACCCATGCTTTCATGGAGGCTAACGACGTCAAAACCACTGGATTTATCGTGGTGACGACCGACAAGGGTTTGTGCGGCGGATTGAATACCAACATTCTGCGTGCCGTCACGGTCAAGCTCAAGGAAATCCAAACAGCCGGTGAGGAAGCGCAGGCTGTCGCCATTGGCAACAAAGGTCTAGGTTTTCTAAATCGCGTCGGTGCCAAGGTGATTTCTCACGCTACGCAGCTTGGCGATAAGCCGCATCTTGATACCCTGATCGGTCCGGTCAAGGTCTTGCTGGATGCCTATAGCGAAGGCAAGGTCAAGGCGGTGTACCTGTGCTACACCAAGTTCATCAATACCATGCGCCAGGAACCGGTGGTCGAACAACTGCTGCCGCTGACGGCTGACCGGCTGCAGGCCGACAAGGACCAGCACGGCTGGGACTACATCTACGAGCCTGATGCCCAAACCGTGATTGACGACTTGCTGGTGCGCTATGTGGAGGCGCTGGTTTATCAGGCTGTTGCCGAGAACATGGCTTCAGAACAGTCGGCGCGTATGGTGGCGATGAAGGCGGCGACCGACAATGCCGGCAGCGTCATCGGCGAGCTCAAGTTGATTTACAACAAGACACGTCAAGCAGCGATCACGAAAGAGCTTTCGGAAATCGTTGCCGGGGCCGCGGCAGTTTAGGCCGTCACGCCATTCACAAGATTCAAAGAACGTAAAGATCGAAAGAGGTTTCAATCATGGCTCAGATTCAAGGCAAGATTGTTCAGTGTATTGGTGCGGTGGTGGACGTGGAATTTGCCCGTGACCAGATGCCCAAAATTTACGATGCGCTGAAAATGGACGGCTCCGCGCTGACGCTCGAAGTTCAGCAGCAGCTCGGTGACGGCATTGTTCGTACGATTGCTCTGGGGACGTCTGACGGTTTGCGCCGTGGCAACATTGTTTACAACACCGGCGCCAACATCACGGTTCCGGTGGGGAAGGCCACCCTGGGCCGCATCATGGACGTGTTGGGTGCACCGATTGACGAGCGTGGTCCAGTCGATCAGGCCCTGACGGCGCCGATTCACCGCAAGGCCCCGGCTTATGACGAGCTCTCGCCCTCGCAGGAGCTGCTGGAGACCGGCATCAAGGTGATCGACCTGGTGTGCCCGTTTGCCAAAGGCGGCAAGGTCGGCCTGTTCGGAGGCGCTGGCGTCGGCAAGACCGTGAACATGATGGAGCTGATCAACAATATTGCCAAGGCCCACTCTGGTTTGTCAGTGTTCGCAGGGGTCGGTGAACGTACCCGCGAAGGCAATGACTTCTATCACGAGATGGCTGACTCCGGCGTCGTAAACCTCGAGAACCTCGGTGAATCCAAAGTGGCCATGGTGTACGGTCAGATGAACGAGCCGCCAGGTAACCGTTTGCGCGTGGCGCTGACCGGCCTGACGATTGCCGAATCCTTCCGTGACGAAGGTCGTGACGTGCTGTTTTTCGTCGACAATATTTACCGTTACACGCTAGCCGGTACCGAAGTATCGGCATTGCTGGGCCGTATGCCCTCCGCAGTGGGTTATCAGCCTACGCTGGCCGAAGAAATGGGTCGCCTCCAAGAACGCATCACGTCGACCAAGGTGGGTTCCATTACCTCCATCCAGGCCGTTTACGTGCCAGCCGACGACTTGACCGACCCGTCACCCGCCACCACTTTTGCGCACCTGGACTCCACCGTGGTGCTGTCGCGTGACATCGCCTCGCTGGGAATCTATCCTGCGGTTGATCCACTGGATTCCACCAGCCGCCAGCTTGACCCTAACGTGGTGGGTGAAGACCACTACGCCACCGCCCGGGCGGTGCAGGGTACGCTGCAGCGCTACAAGGAATTGCGCGACATCATTGCGATTCTGGGCATGGACGAACTGGCCCCGGAAGACAAGCTGGCCGTGGCCCGCGCCCGCAAGATCCAGCGTTTCCTGAGCCAGCCTTTCCACGTGGCCGAAGTGTTCACTGGCTCGCCCGGCAAGTATGTCAGCCTGGCTGAAACCATTCGCGGCTTCAAGATGATTGTGGCCGGTGAGTGCGATCACCT
>JANOLL010000305.1:0-2217 GCA_031419775.1 Polaromonas sp.
GTCTTGCTGGCGTCATCGCTGGTGCCTATGCACCAGATGTTGCGTTCCTTCAACTCACCCAGCGTGCGTGCCAGGTTGGTCACCATGAAGTAAGGCATGGTCTCGGCCGCACCGCTGGCGACCTTGGCCACTGTGGCGTTAATTCCGGCCGCATGGTCTTTGGGCGCAATCACGGCGTGCGCACCCGCCCCATCGGCCACCCGAAGGCAAGCCCCGAGATTGTGCGGGTCGGTCACGCCGTCCAGCACCAGCAGCAAAGGCTGTTGCGTGGCTTGGGCTTCAAGTTGCTCCAGCAACTCATCGAGCGAGGTGACCTGCGCCAACGGATCGACCCGGGCCACCACGCCCTGATGACCGTGGCTCCCACACATTTTGGCCAGCCGCAACCCGTCGGATTCAATCAGTCGAATGCCAGCCTCGCGGGTGCGGTCGGTGAACTGACGCATCCTCGCATCGCGCCGCGACACGTCAAAAAACACCTCCAGTACCGACTTTGGGGCGGTCTTGATGCGCACGCCCACGGCATGAAAACCAAAAAGAACTTTGGGTGCACCTTTGGAGGCAGCTTGGGGAGAGGGGGACATGACCCGATTATCCCCGGCTAACGCATGCCAAACTTCTGCGCCTGATTTGCTATCTTTTATATAGCTATAAAGGTCCAGGAAATTTGGGCTGGGGCCACAAATTCTTCAAACCTTACTGATTTCGCCGGCTTCGATGGTGATCCGTCGTTCGCAGCGGCTGGCGATAGCCTGGTCATGCGTGACCAGCACCAGTGTGGTTCCAAGCTCCTGATTAAGCGCAAACATCAGCGCCATGACGGTCTCGCCGGTCGCAAAGTCCAGGCTGCCGGTCGGTTCATCAGCCAGCAACACGGCAGGCTGCACGACAAATGCCCTGGCCAGCGCCACGCGCTGCTGCTCGCCACCCGACAGTACTTTGGGATAATGGCGTAGGCGTTCACCGAGGCCGACCCGCTTGAGCATGTCGGTAGCCAATGCCCGGGCGTTTTTACTGCCAGACAATTCAAGCGGCAGCATGACATTTTCGAGCGCTGTCAGGTTGCCCATCAGCTGAAAGCTCTGGAAAACAAAGCCTACTTTTTTGGCGCGAAGCGCCGCGCGTTCATCCTCGCTCAGGGCAAAGATGTCCTGCCCATCCAGATGCACGGTTCCGCGGGTCGGCGTGTCGAGCCCGGCGATGATGGACAGCAGCGTACTCTTGCCCGAGCCCGATGCACCAACAATGGCTGCGGTTTCACGCGGCGCCAGCGAAAAATCGATATCGCGCAAAATGGTCAGTGTTCCGCTCGAGTCTGTGACCGACTTGAAAAGATGCGTAACGGAAATAATTGGGGATGTCGGTGACATGGTTGCGACAGGACCAGACGGAAAGACCATAGGTTCAAACATGACTGCCTTATTGATAAACGTGACGTTCAAACATTGGCTGAGGTGGCTGTCATTTGGGACAAGCTTTGACTTTAACAAGTCCCCCCTCACCCATTCACACGGCTGGTCAAGACCTTGCTTGGCCTGGCTGATTGCCATCCTGATGTCGACCACCGCTCAGGCGCAAACGACCAGGCCTGCCCACACGATCTTGATCGTGGGCGATTCCCTGAGCGCTGAATATGGGCTGCAACGCGGAACGGGCTGGGTCGCCTTGCTGGAAAGGCAACTGGCTCGCGAGAAAAAGTCCGCCCGAGTCATCAATGCCAGCATCAGTGGCGACACCACATCGGGGGGTCGTTCCCGGCTGGCGGGCCTGCTGGCCAGGCATCAGCCCGACATCGTGGTGCTGGAACTCGGCGGCAACGACGCGCTGCGTGGCCTTCCACTGGACATGACCGAGAAAAACCTGGCCGCGATGATGCAGGCCTCCAAAAAAGCCGGCGCCAAGGTGCTGTTGTTGGGTATGCAGGTGCCGCCCAACTACGGCGGGGCTTACGGTGCAACGTTTACGCGCCTTTTTTCCAGGGTGGCGAAGGCGGAGAGCGCAGCCCTGGTTCCGTTCTTTCTGAAGGGTGTAGCGGATGTACCAGACTCGTCGGCCACCTTTCAGGCCGACCGCATTCACCCCAATGCCCAATCACAGCCACGCATGCTGGCCAACGTATGGCCGGAACTTGTCAAACTCATGAAATAGTCCAGAACGCATGAGCCTTGAACGCATTTCAGCCGAAGACGCCCTCGACAAACTGGGTCATTTTTCAAA
>JANOLL010000306.1:0-20046 GCA_031419775.1 Polaromonas sp.
GTGCGTGTCGCAAAAGCCAGGAAAGTGCCGTTCAAGCCTAAGCCCACAAAGCATCAAAAGTGCGCGATCAGGCCTTGCTATACTTTGTAGGCGCCGATTTGCTCAGCTTGCGGGCGCTTAAAAAGTACAGCTAAAGACGACCTTATTCACCCGGTCCCGCTTTGGCGATGCCGGGTTTTTGTTTTTCTGCAGGTGAATCTTTGGCACTTGTTGCGACACCGTTGACCATGCATTTCCCCGATGCCCTGCCCTTGCAGAGCGGTGCGGCGATTCGTGCCTACGACCTGAGTTACGAAACCTATGGCAGGCTCAACGCCGACAAGTCCAACGCAGTATTGGTTTGCCATGCGCTTAACGCCTCGCACCACGTGGCTGGCGTCTATCTGGACGCCTCGGGCCAGACCGTGGAACGCTCTGAAGGCTGGTGGGACACCATGATTGGCCCCGGCAAGTCGGTCAATACTGACGAGTTCTTTGTGATCGGCGTCAACAACCTTGGCTCGTGCTTTGGTTCGACCGGGCCCATGCAAATCAACCCCGACACCCATGAAATTTATGGCGCGGATTTTCCCGTTGTGACAGTGGAAGACTGGGTGCACGCGCAGGCACGCCTGCTCGACGCGCTCGGCATCCAGACGCTGGCGGCCGTCATGGGCGGCAGCCTGGGCGGCATGCAGGCGCTAAGCTGGACGCTGCAATACCCGGAACGCGTGCGCAACGCAGTCGTCGTGGCCAGCGCGCCCAACCTGACGGCCGAGAACATTGCCTTCAATGAGGTGGCCCGGCGGGCGATTGTGACCGATCCTGACTTTCATGGTGGCCACTATGGCCGACTCGGCGTGCTGCCCAAGCGCGGCCTGACGATTGCCCGCATGATCGGCCATATCACCTATCTGAGCGACGACGTGATGAACGAAAAGTTTGGCCGAGAACAGGCCCCCACGCTTGTCGCTTCGCGTACTACGCTGCCCCCCGAGGGGGCGTTGCGCCTGCGGCCCGGCAAAGCCGGTTCCGCGGCCCCGGCTGGTGAACAGGGTGCCCCCAAGCTTGTGGCTTCACCTTTCAAATATTCAACCCAGGAGATTGAATTTCAGATTGAAAGCTATTTGCGCTACCAGGGCGACAAGTTCAGCGAATACTTTGATGCCAACACCTACCTGTTGATCACCCGGGCGCTCGATTACTTCGACCCCGCCGGTGCGTTTGGCGGTGACCTCAGTGCGGCGCTGGCCAAAGCCACCGCAAAATTTTTACTGGTGAGTTTCACCACTGACTGGCGCTTTTCACCTGGCCGCAGCCGTGAAATCGTCAAGGCCTTGCTGGACAACCACTGCGATGTCAGCTACGCAGAGATTGATGCGCCGCATGGACACGATGCTTTTTTGCTCGATGACCCCCGCTACATGGGCGTTGTACGCTCCTACTTTCAGAGCAAGGTAGCGGTATGAGTCCGATGGTTGAACGCGACGCTCCGCCTTCGGCCAATCTGCTGTCGATTGCCCGCTTGGTGCCGCACGGCTCCCGCGTGCTGGATCTGGGCTGCGGCACCGGCGAATTGCTGGCGCACCTGATTCAGGAACGCGGCTGCTCAGGTTACGGTGTCGAGATCAACGATGTCAACGTACAGGCTTGCGTTGAGCGGGGTGTGAATGTCATCCAACTTAATCTTGATGAGGGCTTGTCGGTGTTTGGAGACCGGTCTTTCGATGTCGTGCTGCAAATCGACACCTTGCAACACCTGCGCAATGCCGAGACCATGCTACGGGAGACCGCCCGAGTCGGCCGCATCGGCATCGTTGCCTTCCCCAATTTTGGTTATTGGCCCAATCGCCTCGCCGTGCTGCGTGGCCGGATGCCCGTGACCAAGGTGCTGCCTTATCAGTGGTACGACACGCCCAATATTCGGGTGGGCACTTTGCAGGATTTTGAGGTACTCGCGTTGCAAAACCAGCTTGAAATTCTGGACCAGTTCGGATTGCAGGATGGGCGCGAAGTCCGCTTTTGGCCGAATGCGCGGGCAGGCCGCGCAGTCTTCAAATTCCAGCGACGGTAGGCCCATCATGAACGACCCGGCCCCAACCCGACCTGCTGCGGTGTCGTTTGGCGAGGCGTTTCGCTTTTGGCTGAAACTGGGCTTCATCAGCTTCGGCGGGCCAGCAGGGCAGATTGCCATCATGCACCGCGAACTGGTTGAAAAACGCTGCTGGGTGTCCGAAAAGCGTTTCCTGCATGCGCTTAACTTCTGCATGGTGTTGCCCGGACCAGAGGCGCAACAGCTCGCCACCTACCTGGGCTGGTTGATGCACCGCACGCGGGGTGGCGTGGTGGCCGGAGCGTTGTTTGTACTGCCATCACTGGCGCTGCTGATCGCGCTGAGCTGGATTTACATGGCGTTTGGCCAGCAGCCTCTGGTGGCTGGCATTTTCTATGGCATCAAGCCCGCTGTCGCCGCGATCGTGCTGCATGCGCTGCACCGGATTGCCAGCAAATCATTGGGGAATCCGACTGCAGCGCCGGTACCCTGGCTGATAGCAGCTATGAGTTTTATAGCGGTTTGGGGCTTGAAGCTGCCGTTTCCGGTTGTGGTGCTGACGGCCATGCTGGTCGGTGCAGTGCTGGCTCGGGTGGCCCCCGGGGCCTTGGCGCGGGGCGGGAGCCACACAGCCCATGCAGGCAAGCCGCATGCCGCAGCGCTGATTGATGACGATACACCGACACCCGCGCATGCGGTCTTCAAACCGCGCCGGTTGGCCCTCGTGTTGGCGGTCGGTGCCACGCTTTGGTTGCTGCCCATGGCGGTCCTTCTGGTGATGCATGGCTGGCAGGCTACCTTGACGCAAATCGGATGGTTTTTTACCAAGGCGGCGTTGCTGACTTTTGGCGGTGCTTATGCCGTGCTGCCATACGTGAATGAGGCGGCGGTGGGGCACTACCAGTGGCTCACCACTTCGCAAATGATGGACGGCTTGGCACTCGGTGAAACCACGCCTGGCCCCCTCATTATGGTGGTGGCGTTTGTCGGCTTTGTGGCCGGCTGGACTCGGCAAGTGCTAGGTCCTGAGGCGGTTTTTCTGGGCGCGGCCCTGGCCGCCTGCGTGGCGACCTGGTTCACTTTTTTGCCGTCGTTTATTTTCATTCTTGCCGGCGGTCCCTGGGTGGAGTCGACCCGTGGCAACCTCAAGCTGACCGCGCCGCTGGCCGCAGTGACCGCCGCTGTGGTTGGCGTGATAGCCAATCTTGCTCTGTTTTTTATAGCTGCAATTGCTTATCCTGAGAGCGCTCAGGGGGTTTTGAATTCGCAACCTGACTGGATTGCACTGCTCCTTGCGGTGGCCGCGATGTTCGCCCTCTGGCGACTCAAATGGGGCGTGATACCGGTGATCGCAGCGGCAGCGGGTGCGGGTTTGTTGCTTCGGTTGAGCGGAATGGTCTGAGCGTCACCCGGGGCGCGGGTCTGGCGTTAAGCTCAAGGACATGACAGCTGCTGCAGACGCTCACAGCACCGGCGCGGCGCGCTCCCTGCCGGAAAGGCTTTTCGGCAGCTGGACCCATCGGGTGTCGCCGGCCACGCTGCGGGCCGATGCGCTGGCCGGTTTACTGGGCGCTGTGCTGGTGTTGCCACAAGGCATTGCCTTCGCGACGCTGGCGGGTCTGCCGCCCGAATACGGGCTGTACACAGCGGTGATTCCCTGCATCATTGCTGCCCTGTTTGGCTCAAGCTGGCATGTGATGTCAGGCCCTACCAACGCCAACTCGCTCGCGCTGTTCACCATGCTGACGCCTTTGGCTGCGGCCTTCACCCCGGCTTACCTGCAGCTGGCGGTGGCCGTCACGGTGATGGTGGGCATCATGCAGTGGTTGATTGGTGCGGCGCGACTTGGTGCGTTGGCCAACTTTATTTCACCGGCAGCACTGTTCGGCTTCACATCCGGGGCCGCGCTGCTGATTGCGGTGTATGCCCTGCCCGACGCGCTAGGCCTTTCGCCGCCTGTCCGACAGGGTGCGGCCGCCGTGACGGCGCATGTGCTGACGCAACTCGGTCAGGCGCAACCGATGGCGCTGGCGGTGGCGGCTGTCACGGTTGTTGTAGCGTGGGCGGTTCGCCGGTTCCGCCCGCTCTGGCCCTACATGCTGACGGGGTTGGTCGTAGCCACGCTGCTGGCCTGGACGTGGACACAGATGCGCCACGCCGTACCTGGCTTGCCCAGCCCCGGATTACCCGGCACGGCATTGCGTACCGTTGGACTGATCACCACACCCTGGCCGCGCTTTGTCGTTCCGCAGATCAGCTGGACCTCTGTGTCGGAGCTGCTGGGCCTGGCATTTGCGTTGACCATCGTCGCACTGGCGCAAGCGATCTCCATAGCCAAGGCGGTGGCGGCGCAGTCGGGCCAGCGCATCGATGCCAACCGAGAGTTTCGGGGCCAGGGCCTGTCCAACATCATCGGTGGGTTTTTCTCCTGCTATGTGTCGTGTGGCTCTCTGAACCGCTCCATGCCCAACCTGCAAGCCGGCGCACGCACGCCGATGGCGGCGGTTTTTTCGGCGTTGCTGCTACTTGGGCTGGTGGCGGTCAGCGCGCCCCTGTTGGCACACATTCCGATGGCTGCGCTGGCCGCGCTGTTGTTGATGGTTGCCGTGTCACTTCTGGATGTGCCGCGGTGGCGGCAACTGTACCGGCTGGGCCGCACCGAGTTTGCCGTCGCTCTGACTACGTTATTGGCAACTCTCACACTGCGGCTGGAACTGGCGATCTTGCTCGGAACCTTGCTGTCGCTGATGTCTTTTCTACACCGCACGTCCAAGCCCGCCATGCGGACCATGGGCTTTAATGGCTGGGAGGCCGGCCGGCAGTTTGTCGTGATCGACGATGCGCCTCAGGAGGCCAGCACCGCACACGCCGTGGCAAGCGTGGGGGCCCATTTCCTTCCCGAATGCCCGCAACTCAAACTGCTGCGCATGGAGGGCGAGGTCTACTTTGGCGCCGCTCAGCATGTTGCTGATATCTTGCACGGACTACGTCAGGGTCCCCATCCGCAGAAACACCTGCTGGTCATGGGCAAAAGCATGAACTTCATTGACTTGGCAGGCGCCGAGCTGTGGGAGGCCGAGCTCAATGCTCGCCGCGCCATGGGCGGTGACTTGTACTTTCACCGGCCAAGACCCGAAGTGATTCAAATGTGGCAAACCACCGGCTTCACCCGCCTGCTAGGGCCTGAACACCAGTTCCCGGACAAGCGCACGGCCATCGCCACCATCTTCAAACGACTGGACCCGCACATCTGCCGCACCTGCACGGCGCGCATTTTCTGGGAATGCCAGTCGCTTCCGCCGCCTGACGCACCACCGTCCACAAGTAAGCTTGGCCCCTGACCTTTCCTGACGAAATCACCGCATGCTTCAATTCGCCGCCAACCTCAGCTGGATGTACACCGAGCTGCCTGCCAACGACCGGTTTGCCGCTGCGGCACAGGACGGCTTCAAGGCAGTCGAGATGCTATCGCCCTACGACTGGCCTGCCGATGAGCTGGCTGCCTGTCTGAAAACCCATGGCCTGGCACTGGTGCTGTTCAATGCGCCGCCAGGAGGGCGCGACCAGGCCAGCGTTGAAACTGCCTGGGCCGCAGGCTTGAAAGGGACAGCCTGCCTGCCCGGACGAGAGGCTGAATTTCAGGATGGCCTGGCTTTGGCACTGGCCTACGCCACGACGCTGTCCTGTCCACGCATCCATGTGATGGCCGGCATAGTTCCCGAGGGCGTGGAGCGTGAAGCCGTCCAGCCTATTTATGTCAACAATTTACGGCTTGCAGCGCAGCAGGCGGCCAGATTAGGGATCGATGTATTGATAGAGCCGATCAACACGCGCGACATTCCCCGCTATTTTCTGAACCGGCAGGACCACGCGCATGAAATCCTGCGGGAAGTCGGTGCGGACAACCTCAAGGTGCAGATGGATTTGTACCACTGCCAGATCGTCGAGGGCGACGTGGCCATGAAGCTGCGCCAGTACATTCCGACCGGTAAGGTGGGTCACCTTCAAGTCGCTGGCGTACCCGGGCGCAATGAACCCGATCGGGGTGAGCTCAACTATGCCTACCTGTTTTCGGTTCTCGAAGAGCTGGGCTACCGCGGCTGGATCGGTGGCGAATACAAGGCCCTGCGGCATCCGGCAGCCAATGCAACAACTGACGGCCTGGGCTGGGAAAAATGGGGTATGAAGCCAGCGGCGCATCAGGACAGGTAAAAATGTCGCGCGCCAACCCTGTTCGGCCAGCGCCCTAGAATCATGGCAACCGCCCAGCCTTTGCCACTTGCCCCTTGTGATTGACCGTCTCGCCGTTTTACCCCAATACCTGATTCCCCAACAGGCGCTGACTGCTTTTGCGGGCTTTGTCGCATCGCGGGAACGGGGCTGGGTGACGACGGAGATCATTCGCCGCTTTGTTGCCAAATACCAGGTCAACATGGACGAGGCGCTGAATCCGGACATTGCCAGTTATCCGACCTTCAACGCGTTTTTTACCCGGGCGCTGCGGCCTGACGCGCGGCCCTTGGCCGATGCAGATCTGATCTGCCCGGTCGATGGCGCGATCAGCCAGTTTGGCCCGATACAGGACGACCAGATTTTTCAGGCCAAGGGCCACCAGTACTCGACCACGGCGGTTGTCGGCGGTGATGCGGCACTGGCTGAGAAGTTTCGCAACGGCAGCTTTGCCACGCTGTATCTGAGCCCGCGGGACTACCATCGCATTCATATGCCTTGCGATGGCCGACTGCTGCGCATGATTCATGTGCCCGGCGACCTGTTTTCAGTCAACCCCACCACCGCTCGCGGCGTGCCCGGCCTGTTTGCTCGCAATGAGCGGGTGGTGTGTGTGTTTGAGTCGGCACGTGGCCCCTTAGTGCTGATTCTGGTGGGTGCCACCATTGTGGGCAGCATGGCCACGGTCTGGCATGGCGTGGTCAATCCACCGCGATCGGCGAGGCTGCAGCAGTGGCGCTACGACGGTGCCAGCGCACCCACCCTTCTGTTCCAGCGCGGACAGGAGATGGGGCGCTTTTTGCTGGGCTCTACCGTGGTGATGCTGTTTCCTGAAGTGCCTTTGCGCTTTAATGCAGAGTGGATGCCTGGGCGGTCGATTCGGCTGGGCGAGGCAATGGCCCACTACACGTCCTGAAACCCCTGGCCCATGGCGGTTTGCGGCGGCCAGGAGTACATTAATCATTGCACTTCCTGGAGTCGGCATGAACGCCCCTTTGCACCGAGAAATCCCCGCTGATGTGTTGAATGCAGCGCAAGTCCTGTCGCACGTCACGGCGCAATGGGACGGCGACATCGTCCGTCAAATTACCGACTACATCGCGATACCGGCCAAGTCCCCTGCTTTCGACGGCGACTGGGCGCAGCATGGCTACATCGAGACGGTAGTACGCAACGCAGCGGCATGGGTCGAAGCGCAAAAAGTCGAAGGCCTGATGCTTGAAATTGTGCGGCTGGAGGGTCGCACGCCGGTATTGTTTTTTGAAATTCCCGCCACGCGTGCGGAGTCCACGCAAACCGTGCTGATGTACGGTCACCTCGACAAACAACCCGAGTTCAGCGGCTGGCGGCATGACCTCGGCCCCTGGACGCCGAAGTACGAAGACGGCAAGCTGTACGGTCGGGGTGGCGCGGACGACGGCTATGCGGTGTACGCCAGCATTGCGGCGGTGCAGGCGCTTAAAAGCCAGAAGGTGCAGCATCCGCGGATTGTCGGCCTGATCGAAACCTGCGAAGAAAGCGGCTCTTACGACTTGCTGCCCTACGTCAATGCTTTGAAGGACCGACTGGGTGATGTCGCATTGGTAGTTTGCCTCGATTCCGGTGCCGGTAATTACGACCAGCTCTGGCTGACCACCAGCCTGCGCGGCAATGGCGGCGGTGTGCTCAAGGTCGAGGTGCTGACAGAAGGCGTGCATTCGGGTGACGCCAGCGGCGTGGTGCCGTCGAGTTTTCGCATCATGCGTCAGGTGCTAGACCGTCTGGAAGACAGCCGCACCGGTCGCTTGTTGCCGCAAAGTTTTCACTGCGAAATACCGGCCGACCGCATGGCGCAGGCCCGTGCCACGGCCGAGGTGTTGGGCGATGAGCTCTACAAGCGCTTTCCGTGGGCGCACCATGACTGCGAGGGCTCCAGCACGTTCGCACTGCCGACCACCACCGACCCACTGGAAGCGCTGCTGAACCGCACCTGGCGCCCAACCCTGAGCGTGACCGGGGCGGAAGGCTTTCCGGCGTTCAAGGACGCCGGCAACGTGCTGCGCCCCTACACAGCTTTCAAGCTGTCCTTGCGTTTTCCGCCCCTGGTGGACGCCAGCGCGGCGGTCCAGGAACTCAAAATACTGCTTGAAGACAATGCGCCCTATCAGGCCAAAGTCACTTTTGATGGGCACGGCGGTGCCACCGGGTGGAACGCGCCGAGCACGGTGGACTGGTTTGAGCGCTCGCTTGACGAAGCGTCGCAAAGCTTTTTTGGCGCGCCCTGCGGCACCATCGGTCAGGGCGGTACGATTCCGCTCATGAATATGCTCAGCAAGGGCTTTCCGGCGGCGCAGATGATGGTTTGCGGGGTCCTGGGCCCCAAGAGCAATGCGCATGGACCAAACGAGTTTCTGCATGTGCCCTATGCCAAAAAATTGACCGCAGCAGTCGCGCATGTGATCGCCAGCGTACCGGGCTAACTGAGCGTGCTGGAGTCTTTTTTTCATCGCACGGCGCCCGGCGCTGCGGTGTCCAGGCCCAAGGTCCGTCCTGCGCCGTCCACGGTACTGCAGCCTTTCACCGCCCGAGATGGCGAAAACCTGGCGGTGTATGAATGGCCGCTGGACGAGTGGGACCGGGAAAGAGGACTGAAGGTGCGCGAGCCGCGCGCCGTGGTGCTCATCGTTCACGGCCTGGGCGAGCATGCCAGCCGTTATGCGCATGTCGCGCGCCGGCTGCTGGAATGGGGTTTTGCGGTGCGGGCTTATGACCAGCGCGGCCACGGCCAGTCGGGCGGTGCACGCGGAACCCTGCCTAACGACAGCGCCCTGCTGGACGATCTTGCCGAATTGGTCGACGACACCCGGCGGCTTTCTCAAAAGCTGCGTCGCCACGGTCGCGCGGGTGGCAATCCGCCTGCGCTGCTTCGTCCACTGCCCTTGATTGTGCTGGGCCATAGCCTGGGCGGTTTGGTGGCAAGCCGCTTTGTTTCACTGAAGATGCGCCCTGTAGAGGGCCTGATCCTGTCGTCGCCTGCGCTCGACCTGACGCTCAAACCCTGGCAAAAACTGGCACTGGCATTCCTGCCCAGGCTGACCCCTCATCTGTGTTTTGACAATGGCCTGGACCCGTTTGACCTGACACATGACGATCTGGTGGTTCAAAACTATTTGGCCGACCGGCTGGTGCACCGCAAAATTTCGATCAGGCTGGGCCGCTTTATGGCCACGGCTGGTCCGGCCACCGTTGCTGCGGCAGACCAATGGCGTACACCGACCTTGTTGATGTATGCCGGTACCGACCGGCTCGTCAATCCTTCCGGCAGTCAGGCTTTTGCAGAGCGGGCTGCTGCGTCCCCGGATGTCCCGCCCGAACGGGTGACCAGTCAATGTTTTGAAGGCCACTACCACGAGATCTTCAACGAGGTGGACACCCAGCCGGTGTTTGATACGCTGAAGACTTGGCTGCTCGCCAGATTTTGATCTAAAACCAGGCCAAGCCCAGGTCAATCGCCGGCAATATGCTATTGAAATAATAGCAAATGTCGCGTCGGCTGCGACCTTGGCCCTCAGCGCTTTTGCAGCAGTCCGCCGAGCATGCCCATCAGGTCGCCCGCATTGCCCAATCCGCCCTCTGGTGCTTCACCCTGAGGCGTCAGTTGGTCAACCAAACCGGGCAGGATGGTCGATAACTGGTTTGCCGCAGCGTCCGGACTGATGCCCAGCTTTTGCGCCAGTCCCTCCAACATGTCGGAGCCCAGCACGCCCGTCAGTTGTTCGCCGGACACCGGCTGGTTTTGCCCGGTGCCAACCCACGAGCCGACGACGTCACCCAGTCCGGCCTGCTGAAATCTGCTGATCAGCCCGCCCAGACCACCCTGACCGCCATCATTGCTGAGCAGGCCTGTCAGGGCTTGCAGCAGTTGCGGATTGCTGGTCAGCTTGCCGAGCAAGCCGCCGATGCCCGACAAGCCACCCATACCGCCACCACTGCCGTCTTGCGCCTGTTGACCGCCCAGTACCGAACCCAAAACCGAATCAAGTAATCCCATGACGTGCTCCCAAAGTGGTGATCAAAAGACCCTGCCTGCCAGGCTCAATGCAAACCCAATTGCAGCGTGCCCAGCAACTCTCGAAGGGCTTGATTTTCGGGCAAAACATACACCACGCCATAACTTTTGCCGAGTACCGGTGCAACCACCTGGTCGTAAAACTCGGCCGGAACCACCACGCAACCCAGAGAAATCCGGTTGTCGTCCGGCGTGGCGGAAGCCAGCCGTTCCGCGCGGCGCTCAAACAGGGGGGCAGGACGGAGCCGGTGAATCGCCAGCCGCGAAACGTAATCGACCCAGACGATTCGCTCACCCTGCAAATTGCGGCCCGGCTCGGAAACAAAGCGTCCGGCGGGCGTGGTGCGGTCTGCCCTGCGCAGCTGCTCAGGGACTGCGGCGTCATCCGGCGATGCGGCGTGGTCGCCAGGCGTCAGGCCCAACAGCGCAGCCGACATCCCGCGAAGCTGGCCATCGGCGCTGAAAATAAACAGCGCAGCCGATTTTTTATCCACAATGGCAAACGGCTGGCCCTGGTTGTCGCGCCGTTGCAGGACCCAACTCATGGCCGTCCGAACATCACTTGAGGCGGACTGTAGCGCCCATTTCAACTCCCAGGCGTCGGGTGCCTGGCCAGCCTGGTCCGGGCCGGATGCAGCGATAGCCGGGCTGGAAAGCATGACCAGAGCGGCAACCAGACCCAGGCGGTGAAGCAAAACGCGGAAATACCGTGGCAGTCGAAAGCCTGCAGGGAGCATGAGGAAAAATCCTGTCGTTTTGCAGGCACGGCCTGTGACGGCGCAAAAAAAAAGCCTGGCTCGCCAGATGGAGGAGCCAGACCCCGATGAGGAGCCATAGTAGCCCCGCAAGGGATTTTTAACAACAGGAAATCCACCACCCCGGATGCTCGATATACAAAACAGGGGTTAGAAGTGCCTCGACAACAACAAAGTTGAATTCAGCTGGTGGGGACTGCTCCGTGATGGGCGATGGTGCCGAAAGCCGGCTTAAAAACCTCCGCGGCTGACTTGAGCTCGGGAAGCACGTAGATCACGCCGTACCGCCCGTCAAATGCGGGTTTCAGCACCGTTTCAAAGAATTCGACCGGCATATTGATGCAGCCGTAAGAAATGCGGTTGTCGTCCGTCGTGGGCGAGGCCAGCCGTTCCAGACGCCGTTCTTTTGGCTCTATGGCGCGCACCCGGTGCATCGAGACTGCGGCGGCATAGTCCACCCAAACGATGTCTTCGCCATGCGCGTTCCGCCCGGGCTCGCCTAAAAATCGTCCGGCGGGTGTGGTACGTTCATGTTCACGGACTTCCGCCATGGGCCGACCACCGATGCCGGTGACAGATTCATCGCCTTTAGCCGCGCCAATCAGCACGGCGCTGGCACCAAGCAAGGTGCCGGAAGGGTCAAATACAAAAACTTTGGTGTTGATCTTGTCAAGAATCACGAAGTAAAGCTGCTGGTGGTCGCCTGAACGCACGGCCCAGTTGGCAACCATGCGCGCTTCAAGCGAGGCTTCTGTCGTTCCAAAATGTGCATCCCGCGCCGCGCGCTCTACGTTGGCAAATGATGCGCCGGTAGAGGATGCGGATGGCGGTGGGGTTAGCAGACCCGCCCGACTAGGCGGCAACATCACCGCAACGACGGCGGCACCCACCAGCACACCTTGCTTGAGTCCATCCAGCCACTCGGGCTTCAACGTCCCAGGGCGACTTTCTGACCGGTCTGACTTCAAGGCGGCTGGACCTGGCATGGTGAAAGCGCTCGAGTTGGGTCTGTCTTGGCATGGCACGCCAAAAACCGGCGAAGCGCGTCAGGTGATTGGATCCCGACGCGGTCTTTCTGCCGCCGTGCTTGCCGGGAGACTACTGGCGCCGACCTCAGTTGCGGTCTGCTTGAGCGGGACGCTCGGTTTGGAAGGCGGGCGTGTCTACCGTCGCAGCAGGCATAGAGGGTGCGCTAGGGGAAGTGGTGGAGCTAGGTGCCGGCGCAGCGTTCGGATTCATGGCGCCCGAACCCGTCGTACCTTGATTCATGCCAGGTTGACCAGCGTCGCGGTTTTGCATGGCGGGGCTGGACGGGCTGGCAGGGTCAGCCGGGGTGGTGGTCTGTGCCGACACCAAACCGAAGGCGCCGACGATCGCGGCAGCAGCCGTCGCAGTAACCAATGTTTTAGTTAAGTTCATGAGGGTTCTCCAAAAATATGCCCCGAGAGGCAAGAGGTAACGTGAATGGCTGACGGAATAGACAGCTACCGCAACTTTAGAAACGGGCAGTGGGTCGCGAGGTGGGTTGGGTCCGACGGCACGCGTAGGACAAGCAAGGTCACCAAATGCAAACCATGCCACTTTTCGTGCCCTGTCGCGCGTTGCGGATGGCGGCACCGCAACCATTTGGGAGGCCCTTCATCGAGCCACCCAGAGGGGGCGGGCTAGTCAGGTTAGGGTCGAAGCGATAAAAAAGCCAGGCAGGCCAGCGGTGCTGTCTCGGCTCTGAGCACGCGTGCGCCCAAGGTCACGGGTCTGAAACCGGCAGCCAGGGCAACACCTTCTTCGCTGGCGCTCAGCCCGCCTTCGGGGCCGCTCAGAAAGCTCAGCTCGCTGTGCTTGTTCGTGGCGTCAGCCAGAGAGCTGGCGTCGCCCGCCAAAGACAAGAGCAGCCGAGCGTGCCCCGCGCCCGGAGCGGGTCGGTCGCGCAACCAGGCGTCGAGTGCCTGTACCGGGTAAACAGCGGGAACCCGGTTGCGGCCGCATTGCTCGCACGACGCCTCAGCCACGCCGCGCCAGTGGGCCAGTTTTTTGTCGGCTCGATCACCCTTGAGGCGCAGCACGCTGCGTTCAGTGATCAAAGGCTGGACGCTCGCCACACCCAGCTCGGTGGCCTTTTCAAGCAGCCAGTCCATCCGCTCGTTTGCTGGCATGCCCAGCACCAGATGTACCGCGGGCACCAATTCACGCCGGGTAGCGGTGTAGGCGCCGACAGTGACCTCGACATCGCTGCGCCCGATTCGGGTGATCGTCGCGGCGTAGTGCCCTTCGCTACCCGCCTGACCATCGCCCCGGCCGTTGAACAGGGTGATGGCATCACCTGGCTGCAGCCGCAGCACTTGGATATGCCGGGCAGCCTGGTCAGGCAGCGAGATGTTGGCGCCCTGGGCGAGCGACAGGTCCGCGAAAAAACGGGCACTCATGGATGGGCTTCAGTGCGTATGCCCGACTGTCTTGCTAGTAAAATCATAGCTACAAAACTACATTTTATATGGGCTAGAGGCTTGTTCGATATCAAAAGGTATAGCCAACCCGGGTGATATTGCCTTCCAGGTCGTCGAGCAGCACCATCAATGGCCCGAGCTGGCGGTACCGTTCTGCGGTGTGGCGGGCGTAGCGAATGAAGCGTGGTGTGTCCGCCAGGTATTTTGGCTTGCCGTCGCGCAGGGTCAGGCGCGCAAAGATGCCCAAGATTTTGAGGTGACGCTGCAAACCCATCCACTCTACTGCGCGGTAAAACTCGCCAAAATCATCGCCCACAGGCAAGCCCGCCTGACGCGCCTTTTGCCAGTAGCGCACGGTCACATCGATCACCACTTCCTCTTCCCAGCTTAAGAAGGCATCGCGCATCAAGCTGGCAATGTCATAGGTGACAGGTCCGTAAACTGCGTCCTGGAAATCGAGAACACCCAGGCTCTGATCGGTGTCAGACAGCATGAGATTTCTAGGCATGAAGTCGCGGTGCACAAAAACGCGAGCGCCGCCCAAGGCCTGCAGGTTGCAGGCCTTGATCTGGGCGAAAGCGTCATCCAGTGTGTTTTGCTGGGCCGTCGTTAGCGCAATGCCGCGGTGTTTGCCGACATACCATTCAGGAAAGAGGGCCAGTTCGCGGCTCAGCAAGGCGTCGTCATAGGGCGGCAGCACGCCGGGCTGTGACGCCCGTTGCCAGCGCAAAAGCGCGTCTACGGCGTCCATGTACAGCCCATACTGGGCGGCAGTGGGTGAGGACAACTTGTCAGTGCCAGCCGGAGGCGACAGCGCATCCATCATGGTTCGTGCACCGAGGTCGCTGAGCAGCATGAAGCCCGCCGACTCGTCCCACGCCAGGATGCGCGGCGCAGACAGCCCAGCGTCGTGCATCAGCTGCGCCACTTGCACAAAGGCGCGGCAATCTTCTTTGTCGGGCGGCGCATCCATGATGATGTAGTGCGTCGCAGGGGTAGCGTCGCTGGTTCGGGCGTCAATCCTGAAGTAGCGGCGAAAGCTGGCGTCGGCTGATGCCAGGCGGAGACTGTCGGGGTTTAAAGCATGGGGTCCTGCAGGTTCACTGATGCCCGCCAGCCAGGCACTGAAAGTCTGGGCGCGAACCGGGTCGGACCAGGCGATGGCATCAAGATTATCGGGAAGGGTCATGTGGGTCCAGGCTAGGCTGAGGGGCTGATTGGGTGAGGCTGCGGAGGCAGAGGCGCGGCAGGTGGCCCGGTCGGCAGGGCTCGCAGACCGTCATGGATAATCAACGCTGATTCTACAAACGGGTTCAACACCTCCTCACGATGCATCGCGCATCTCAGTTGCCTTTCACGCCTTCTCAAGTGTCTCGCGCCGTGGCCGGGCTGCTGCCGTACGCCTTGCTGGGACTGGCATGTGGTGTGTCGACGCGCGCGCAGTCCCAGGAAATTCCGGTGCCACCCCTGGTACTCAAGTCCACCCCCATGCTGGCAGAAAAGCCGCCTGAGGGGCCTGAGAACAAGCCGCCGACCTTTGTGTTTGGGGACCGCGTGTCCGGTCGGCCCAGTCTCGAAACCGTGATCGATGGTAACGCCGAGCTGCGCCGTGGACCGACGGCGATTCGCGCGGATCGCATAGAGGTTTACCAGCCCGACGACACGGTCAACACCCGCGGTAATGTTCGCATCAGCAGTGGCGGCAACCAGTTTCAGGGTCCCGAGTTGCAAATCAAGCTCGATACCTTTGAAGGCTATTTCCTTGAGCCGACCTACCGCTTTTTGACCAATGGGGGAAATGGCCAGGCGCGGCGCATCGACTTTATCGATAGCCAGCGCCTGATTGCGCGGGACGCCACCTTCACCACCTGTGAACGCGACAACGAAGCGAGCTGGAAGCCGGCCTGGGTGCTCAGCGGCACCAGTTTTAAATTTGACCTTGAGGCGGAGACGGGTGAGGCCAAGGGGGCGGTGCTGCGTTTCATGGACGTGCCGATTTTGGCTGCGCCGACGATCAGCTTTCCGCTCAGCGACAAGCGCAAATCCGGCCTGCTGCCACCGACCTTCAACATTGACTCGACCAGCGGCACGGTGGTGACCCAGCCGTACTACTTCAACATTGCGCCCAACCGCGACGCGACGTTTTCGCCGACCCTCTTGAGCAAACGCGGCCTCGAGCTGGGCGGTGAAATCAGATACCTTGAAAGAGACTATTCAGGGCAGCTTCGTGCCACTTTGCTGCCGAATGACAGGTTGCGCAACATCAACCGCTGGTCCTACTCCCTGCAGCAACTGGCCACCCTCAATACCGGCTTGCCGGCGGTCGGCAACGTGGGCCTCAATATCAACCTGAACCGCGTAAGCGACAACGACTACTGGCGCGATTTCTCACGCAACAACATCTCTCTGACCGAGCGCCTGCTCTCCAGTGAGGCGACTCTGAGCTGGGGGCGAGGCTACTTCGCAGCGACTGCCCGCGCACTGAAATGGCAGACCCTGCAGGATCCGTTGTCACCTATCGTGCCGCCCTATGACCGGCTGCCACAGCTCACGGCCAACTACTCCCGGATCAACACCTCGATTGGGGGTTTCGATGGCTTGGATGGATCACTTACTGGCGACTTCACACGGTTTTCTGCCGCCTCGCAGCTCACTCAGCAGCCGAACAGCGCGCGTGCCCTGACAGTTGCGCAAATCAGCCGGCCCTGGATCTCGCCTGCCGGGTTTATCACGCCCAAACTGCAGCTGCACGCGACCAGTTACCGCTTTGATTCGCCTTTGGTCGACGGCAGTCGGTCTGCGTCCCGGGTAGTGCCCACCTTCAGCCTGGACAGCGGCTTGCAGTACGAGCGACAGGCCAGTTACTTTGGCCGGGCCTTCACCCAGACCTTGGAGCCGCGCGCCTTTTACGTGCGAACGCCCTTTCGCGACCAGTCACGCCTGCCGAACTACGACTCTGGTGCCAATGACTTCAACTTTGCAACCGTGTTCACTGAAAACGCATTCGTGGGCAACGACCGCATCTCGGATGCCAATCTTCTGACCCTCGGTCTGACGTCTCGACTGCTGGAGCCCACTTCCGGCGCGGAAGTGGTGCGCCTGGGTGTTGCCCAGCGGCTGCGCTTTGAAGACCAGAAAGTCACCTTGCCCGGCGGCTTGCCGGTGACTGACCGCATCAGTGATTTGTTGTTTGGGGCGTCCATCAATTGGGTGCCGCAATGGTCATTTGACAGCACCGTTCAGTACAACCCCAAAATCGGCCGGTCGGAGCGCAGCACGTTTGGCGCGCGTTACAACCCCGGCAATTACCGCGTGGTGAGCGCCTCGCTTCGGCGACAGCGTGACGTCAGCAACTCGGTCGATGTGGCATGGCAGTGGCCGCTCAATGATTTTTGGGGCGACAAAGGCAAAGAGCTCGGTGCCGGCCGTGGCCAGGGCGGAGGCCGCTACTATGGGGTGGGGCGACTCAATTACAGTGTGCCCGATAAAAAGCTGGTCGATGCCATCGTCGGGCTTGAGTACGATGGTTGCTGCTGGATTGGGCGAGTCGTACTGCAGCGCTCCCAGAGCAGCACCGCTTCTTCCAACACCCGCATCCTGTTCCAGCTGGAACTGGTCGGGTTCTCCCGTCTTGGCGAAAATCCGCTTGGCGTATTGAAATCGAACATTCCGCGTTACCAGTTTTTGCGTGATCAAGTGACCGCACCCAGCCGCTTTACCAACTATGACTAACTTTTGCTCAACCCGCGCCCAAACCGGTCGCGTGAACTGGTTTGCCGGCTCGTCCGTTCCGCTGGTTCTGGCCTCGCTGCTCGCGCTGGTCATCCAGCCCGTTTCAGCACAGGGACTTCGGCCTTCGGGTCAGTTGCGCAGCGCCGAGCCTGCGCGAGGTACTGCCAGCAGCGCAGCCCGTGAGGTCGGGATTCAACGGCAGGCTGATTTCATCGTGGCAGTTGTCAACTCGGAACCCATCACCAACAACGAGGTTCGCAGCAAGCTGTTGCGTGCTGAGCAGCAGCTCACGCAGCAAGGCGCAGCACTGCCCACGCGGGCGGAGCTGACCCGACTGGTGCTGGAACGCATCATCAGCGACAAGGCTCAGTTGCAGGCGGCGCGAGCGTCAGGCTTACGTGTCGAAGACGGTTCGATAGACGCCGCCATGTCGGGCGTTGCCCAGCAGAATCAGATATCGGTGGAGGAGTTGCGTCGGCGTGTGGCCGCCGACGGCATTGCGTTGTCTCAATTCCGCTCGGAATTACGCGACGAAATTTTGGTCAGTCGGTTGCGCCAGCGCGAAGTGGACGCTCGGGTTTCCGTGACCGAATCAGACATTGACCAGTTTCTGCGCGATCAGGATGGCAATAATGACTTGTCGTCCCTGGAGCTCAACCTGGCTCAGATTCTGGTGGCCGTCCCAGAAAACGCCACGCCAGCCCAGATTGCCGTCTTGCAGGCCAAAGCCCAGGAACTGGCAGACCGGGCACGAACGGGCGTGGATTTTGCTGCGCTGGCCAATCAATCGTCGGATCCGTCCGGACGTGCTGCCGGCGGACAGATGGGTTTGCGCAGTGCCGAGCGCTATCCGCCTTTGTTTGTCGAGGCAACGCAAAACTTGCGGGCCGGCGGGGTGGCCGGACCGGTGCGCAGTGGCGCAGGGTTTCATATTCTCAAGGTGATTGAGAAAAAACAGGCGGGCATGCCGGGTGTCAACATCACCCAGACCCGGGCCCGACACATCCTGCTGCGGCCCAGTCCGCAACTGACTGAAGCGGCTGCCAGGGACAAACTTGTCGACATGAAAAAGCGCATCAGCGCCGGCCAGGCCGACTTTGCCACGTTGGCGCGCGAAAACAGTGTGGATGGATCGGCAAAGGATGGTGGAGATTTGGGATGGGCCAATCCAGGCATGTTTGTGCCTGAGTTCGAGCAAGTCATGAATGCCTTGGCACCGGGTCAGGTGTCTGAGCCTCTGACCTCCCGCTTTGGTGTGCATTTGATTCAGGTCCTGGAGCGGCGCAACAACCAGCTGTCGGCGCGGGATCAGCGCGAGCTGGCGCGAAATGTGTTGCGCGAGAAAAAGCAGGAAGACGCCTATTTGGTGTGGGCGCAAGAAGTCCGGGGCCGCGCCTACGTCGAGTATCGGGAACCTCCGCAATAGGATGAAGCACATCCCGCGCAAGCGTTTTGGCCAGCATTTTCTGACCGACCAGGGCGTCATCGAAGATATTGTCCAGGCCATCGCGCCGCAGCCCGGTCAGGCTATGGTGGAGATTGGCCCCGGCCTGGCTGCATTGACCCAGCCGCTGGTGGAAAGGCTGGGTCACCTCACCGTGATTGAGCTGGACCGGGACCTGGCAGCGCAGCTGCGTGCTCACCCGCAACTCAGCGTGCTGGAGGCAGATGTGTTGAAAGTTGATTTTCGACAACTGGCCAGCGCCATGTGCCATACCGAGCAGACGGCCGGGGTGCCTGGTATCCGGGTAGTGGGCAACTTGCCGTACAACATTTCGACGCCCATCCTGTTCCAGCTGCTCGATGTGGCCGATGTGGTGCAAGACCAGCACTTCATGCTGCAAAAAGAGGTCATCGACCGCATGGTGGCGCAGCCTGCAACCAGTGATTACGGCCGCCTTAGCGTGATGTTGCAATGGCGCTACGCCATGGAAAATGTGTTGTTTGTACCGCCCACGAGCTTTCACCCGCCGCCACGCGTGGACAGCGCCATCGTGCGCATGCTGCCGAGGCCAGCACCGGCCGCTGTCGATTTCAAGCTCTTCAGCGAGCTCGTCAGGGTCGCCTTCAGTCAGCGTCGCAAGCTGCTGCGCCACTCGCTGGGCAAGTGGCTGGAACAGCGCCAGTTCAGCGGAAGCTTCAATTTGTTACGCCGCGCTGAAGAGGTGCCGGTTGCCGAATATGTTTTGCTGGCGCAACAGGCATAAAAAAGCCCGGCATTACGCGAGGTGACCGGGCTTTAATCATCCCCGCCATGGGGGCACTATGTTCAGGCAGCGGCGAGCCAGTAGCCTGAATTAAACGGACTGCTCATGCGCAATGCCAGCGGCGAGATGTCCACCAACTTGTCGGTCGGCATCGCTTCTTCACCATCTGCAACTGCTAGTGGGGCCTCATTCGCCCGATCCCCTTGGCCAATGTCTGGGGAGCGGGCTACAGAAAAGAATAGAAGCATCTGAACGGGATCTTTCGATCCGCCCAGTAGTCGGCTGCATCCCGGAAGATGTCGAGCAACTGCTCGCGCGCCTCCTTGTCAAATTTGGCGTGCGCCGGAATTTGTTCCAGCACCACGAAAAACCCAGGCTGAGGCCCCGACTAGTGAACCAGGTCGGTCATGCAGTCGTATAGCGCATCGAAGTTTTTCCCAAAATGGGCCGGGAAGGTGTACTGCGCCGCAATCATGTCCAGAATGTCCTGTTTGCTCTGGGCATTGCCCAGGTTGGCATACAGGAAGTGCTGGTTCAGGTGAGTGGCTGCATCCTGCAATTCCTGCACGCGAAAAGCGCGAATCGATTGCACGATGTT
>JANOLL010000307.1:0-1881 GCA_031419775.1 Polaromonas sp.
TGAATACGACAAGGTCGATGCCTTGCGCGGACTCAACATCAGCATCACCACGACGGCCAAGACCGATGACGAGTGCAAGGCACTTCTCACCGCCTTCCGTTTTCCGTTCAAGAACTGAAGGCGCAAGATGGCAAAACAAGCTCTGCTGCAACGTGAACTCAAACGCGACAAACTGGTCGCCAAGTTTGCAAAAAAATACGCTGAATTGAAGAAGACGTCCAACGACTTCAAGCGCACTGACGACGAGCGCGCCCTGGCCCGTCTTGAACTGCAAAAGTTGCCGCGCAACGCCAACCCGACTCGCCAGCGTAATCGCTGCGCGATAACCGGTCGGCCACGTGGCACGTTCCGCCAGTTCGGCTTGGCCCGCGCCAAGATTCGTGAACTGGCTTTTGCGGGTGATATTCCTGGTATCACCAAAGCAAGCTGGTAAGCATAGGAGAACCACAAAATGAGTATGAGTGACCCTATCGCCGACATGCTGACACGCATCCGGAATGCGCAAATGGTTGAAAAAGCTGTTGTGCTGGTGCCGTCTTCAAAAGTCAAAGTTGCCATCGCACAGGTTCTGAAAGACGAGGGCTACATTGATGGCTTTGCAGTCAAAACCGACGAGGGCAAAGCCCAGCTTGAAATCGCCCTGAAGTACTACGCAGGCAAGCCCGTGATTGAGCGCATCGAGCGCGTCAGCCGCCCTGGCCTCCGCGTTTACAAAGGCCATGGCGCCATTCCTCAAGTCATGAATGGCTTGGGTGTGGCAATTGTCACGACGCCGCAGGGTGTCATGACCGATCGTAAAGCCCGCGCTACCGGTATCGGCGGTGAAGTGCTTTGCTACGTGGCCTAACGGCGACATTGAGGAGAAACTAAATGTCTCGTGTAGGAAAAATGCCAGTAGCCGTGCTTCAGGGCGTGGATGTGGCCATCAAAGACGATCAGATCAATGTCAAGGGTGCCCTCGGAACCCTGGCCCTGGCTCAAAACCCGTTGGTCACCATCACCAACGACGCCGGCAAACTGACGTTTGCACCGGCGAATGATTCGCGTGAAGCCAATGCCATGAGCGGCACCATGCGCCAGCTCGTCAACAACATGGTGACCGGTGTCACCAAGGGTTTCGAGAAGAAACTCAGCCTGATCGGCGTGGGTTACAAAGCCCAGGCGCAGGGCGCCAAGCTGAACCTGACGGTGGGTTATTCACACCCAGTGGTGATGGACATGCCTGCCGGAATCACGGTAACAACGCCTACCCCCACTGAGGTGGTGATCAAAGGTTCTGACCGCCAGCGCGTGGGTCAAATCGCAGCGGAAGTTCGTGC
The DNA here is from genome assembly GCA_031419775.1 of Polaromonas sp. GTDB lineage: Bacteria > Pseudomonadota > Gammaproteobacteria > Burkholderiales > Burkholderiaceae_C > Polaromonas. The sequence goes on from JANOLL010000307.1 coordinate 1,320, forward strand.
AGTGCGTCCACCCGAGCCCTACAAAGGCAAGGGCATCCGGTACACGGATGAAAAGATCACGATCAAAGAAACCAAGAAGAAATAAGGAGCTGCATCATGTTGACCAAAAAAGAGCAGCGCCTTCGTCGTTCACGTCAAACGCGTATTCGTATCGCCACCCAGGGTGTCGCCCGTTTGACGGTCAATCGCACCAATCTGCACATCTATGCCAGCGTGATTTCTGGCGACGGCACCAAAGTGTTGGCTGCTGCGTCCACTGCAGAGGTGGAAGTGCGCAAAGAAATCGGTGCGACGGGCAAAGGTGGAAACGTTGCTGCCGCGCAAGCCATTGGTAAGCGCATTGCTGAAAAAGCAAAAGCAGCAGGTGTAGAAAAAGTGGCGTTCGATCGCGCCGGTTTTGCGTACCACGGCCGCGTCAAAGCGTTGGCTGATGCGGCTCGCGAAGCTGGTTTGCAGTTTTAAGCAGACTGGAATTAAGTATGGCCAAGTTTCAATCAAAACAGCAAAACGACGCTCCAGACGATGGTCTGAAGGAAAAAATGATCGCGGTGAACCGCGTGAC
>JANOLL010000308.1:0-5168 GCA_031419775.1 Polaromonas sp.
GCGACCCTGAGCTGGGAAGAGACCAATGGCGTGGCTGGCGTCACGGCCATTCCCCGCACCCAGTTTGATGACTACATGCGGGACGGCAAGATTGCCTGGATTGCCTAGGTGCCGCCCGCTGCAGGCACAGTCGTCGATTCGTCCTTCGCCTTGTCGTCCTCGTCATCGGTCTCGCTAGGCTTGATCCGGGGCTTTTGACCGGGCTGCGGCACATGCTCGGAGTCGGTCGTAATGTCTTCGCCACGCTTCTTTTTTTCCTGCTGCACTTTTTTGTCGTGCGCGACGTTGCGGGGATCGGTCATATGGGTCCTCAATCAAAATCTCAGCAATTCCAGCCGCGCCCCATCGGAAGGTGAGGGATTGCGACTTGCGCGAAAAACGAGTGTGCTGACACGGCGCTAGGCAGGCCGTAAGGTTTGGCGCTGCCAGCAAGTAGGCATGTGGGGAGTTAACCCCATAGCCATCCGGTCAGCGGCGGCGAGTCACCAGGGAGTAAATCACCAGCAAGATCACCGCACCCACCACAGATGCCAGGAAGCCAGCCGTTTGGCCGGGCCGGTACCAGCCCATCGCGGTGCCCGCGTAACTGGCGAGAAAGGCTCCGGCAATGCCTAAAACAATCGTCATGATCCACCCCAGCGGGTCATTGCCCGGCTTGAGGAATCGGGCGACCAGTCCGACGATGAGACCGATCAAGATGGTTGCGATGATGGACATATGTCAGCCTTTTAAATCGTGTGGTTCGCACTGAAAAATCTCTCCATTACTCTAGACCGGCCATCGGACGGCTGCCTGGCTAGTTCGCCAGGGTCAGCGTAGGACAAGCTCCACAGGCCGCACCTTTACCCGCACCTTTACCCGCGCCGCAGGTCGCGGTGACGTGCGATGGTGCTGCCAATTTTTTCCACGATTGGCAGCGACAATGTCCCCCACTACTTTTTCAAGGCTTAACCCTCATGACCTTAGCCCGCTCCATCCAGCTCACCGAATTCGGCGCCCCAGAGGTCATGCGACTGGCCAACCTGGACCTGCCCGCTCCTGGGCCGGGCGAGGTGCAGTTGCGCCAGACGGCAATGGGTTTTAATTACATCGACATTTACCAGCGCTCAGGCAAATACCCGTTGCCCACGCCTACCGGCCTCGGGCATGAGGCTGCTGGCGTCGTCGAATCATTGGGCGAAGGGGTCTCCGACTTGCGCATCGGCGACCACGTGGTCTACATGAATGCAGGTCTGGGCGCTTACGCCGACCGGCGCAACGTGCCAGCGGCCAGGCTGGTCAAAATTCCCGCAGGCATCAGTGATGAAGACGCCGCGGCCGTATTTTTCAAAGCCATGACGGCGCAGTACCTGGTCAAGAAAACCTACGCCATTCAAGCCGGCGATGTCGTGCTGGTGCACGCCGCAGCAGGTGGCGTGGGCTTGATTCTGTGTCGTTGGGCCAAGGCATTGGGCGCAACGGTTGTGGGTACCGCCGGCTCGGCCGCCAAATGTGCATTGGCCTGTGCAGAGGGTGCAGACGCCTGCATCGACTACACCCAGCCCGACTGGGTCGCGCAGGTGGTGGCTGCAACCGGCGGCCGCAAGGCGCGAGTGGTGTACGACTCGGTCGCGCAGCATACCTTCATGGGTTCGCTGGACTGCACGGCCCCGTTTGGTTTGGTGGTGCTCTACGGCGCAGCCTCTGGCCCGGCACCGGCGATCGAGCCTGAACTGCTCAACAAAAAAGGTTGCTTGTTTTTGACGCGGCCTTCGGTTTTTCCGCACAACGCCGACCCTGCCACTTTCCGCGCCAACGCTGCCGATGTGTTTGCCGCCATGGCCAGCGGCGCGGTCCGTGCCACTGTGGGTGCGCGCTTTCGGCTAGACCAGTTGCCCGAAGCGCACCGCGCCGCCGAGGCCCGTCAAACGACCGGCGCTATCGTGATCCTGCCCTGACATCAAGCGGACCAGCCATGTTCAGCCCCGCTGCTGACCGAAACAAGCAGCCGATTTTGGAGAAGCTGCAAGAGGTGTTGCCGACACAGGGCGTGGCGCTAGAAATCGCTTCGGGTACAGGTCAGCATGTGGTCTGGTTTGCGGCGGCACTGCCCGACTGGACCTGGCAACCCACCGACGCTCAAGCAGACAGCTTGGCTGCCATCGCGCAAAGAGTGGCCGAGCAGGGACTGAAGAATGTTCGCGGGCCTCAACTGCTGGACGTGATGGCATCGCCCTGGTGGCCAGATGGTGATCGCTTCGACCTGATCTACTGCGCCAACATGCTGCACATCGCCCCGTGGGCCACCTGCGCTGCACTGATGCGCGGCAGCGTCCAACATCTCGCGCCTGGCGGCTTGTTGGTGACCTACGGCCCCTATCTCGAAGAGGAAGTGCCGATCGCCGAAGGCAACCTGACGTTCGACCGCAGCTTGCGGGCTCAAGACGGCAACTGGGGCATTCGGCGGCGCGAAGACGTTGAACATGAGGCAGCACGCGCTGGATTGAAACTGTCGGCACGGCACCTTATGCCTGCCAACAACCTGCTTTTAGTTTGGACTTTGAACGAGCTAGTGTGTTGATAATGCCGTCATGACGTCCTCACCTTTCTCCCCTCGTGCCCAGGTTTTGGCCTTTGATATCTTCGGCACGGTCGTAGACTGGCACGGCGGGATTGCCCGTGAAGTGCAAGCCCTGCACCCTGGTGTGGATGGCGACGCGTTCGCGCTGGCATGGCGCGCCGGCTACCAGCCCGCCATGGGCCGGGTGCGTTCTGGCGAGTTGGGATGGACCCTGATTGATGACCTGCATCGCATGATTCTGGATGGCCTGCTGCCGCAGTTTGGCCTGACCGGCTTGACCGAGGCGCAAAAAAAACACCTCAACAAAGCCTGGCATCGGCTTGACCCGTGGCCAGACGTGGTGGCAGGCCTGACCCGGCTCAAGTCGCGCCACACTCTCTGCACACTGTCCAACGGAAACATTGGCCTGCTCAGTAATATGGCCAAACGCTCGGGCCTGCCATGGGACTGCATTTTGTCGGCTGAGGTTTTTCGGGCCTACAAACCGGACCCGGCGACCTACCTCGGTGTGGCCAGGGTGTTTGACCTGAAACCGGCTGACGTGATGCTGGTGGCAGCTCACCAGGACGACCTGGCCGCAGCACGCGACTGCGGCCTGCAGACGGCCTACATCGAGCGGCTGACCGAGTTTGGCGCAGACCATCCCAAAGATATTTCGCCTGATTCCGCCAACACCCTGCACGCCCGCGACTTGCTGGACCTGGCGGGTCAACTCGGTTGTTGAGATACGGCCAACCTTGAAGTTTTCTTTAAGCGCCAGCCATGCCCGATTACGCTTCTGAGTACGCTTACCTTCCAGCGTTGGAACTGCGCCGAGCCATCGCCAGTCGGGACATCTCGCCCACAGAGCTCATGCGGCAGTGCCTAGAGCGTCAGGCCCAGCTGGAGCCCACGCTAAACTGTTTTGTAAGCTTCACGCCTGAAGAAGCACTGGGCGCGGCTCAGCGCGCGGAGCAAGCCGTGATGGCCGGCGAGCCACTGGGGGCGTTGCATGGTCTGCCGATTTCCGTCAAGGATTTGATTGCGATGGGCGGTATCCGGCAAACCTTTGGGTCGCGCACCCTGGCCAGCAACATCGCCGCAGCTGATGCCCCAGCGGTTGAGCGTATCAAGGCGGCGGGCGCCTGCATCATCGGTAAAACCACCACCACCGAATTCGGTTGCAAAGGCGGCGGGCCGTCACCGCTGACCGGCACCACGCGTAACCCTTGGGATCTTGCCAAAACACCCGGCGGCTCCAGCCTGGGGGCCGCAAGCAGTGTGGCGGCTGGCATCACACCATTTGCGCTGGGTACCGACGGTGGCGGATCGATTCGCCTGCCCAGTTCCTTCAGTGGCCTGTTTGGCATCAAGGCCCAGTTTGGGCGGGTACCGGTGTTCCCTGCATCCGCCACGCCCACGCTGGCGCATGTGGGCCCCCTGGCTCGTACGGTGCGAGACGCGGCATTGCTGCTGGGCGTTATTTCAGGGCATGACAGGCGCGACCCATTTAGCGTGGCTGGTCCTGTGCCAGACTACCTCGGGGCCTGCGATCTGCCGGTGCGCGGCATGCGCATCGCGTGGTCACCAACGCTCGGCGCTGTGCAACCACAGCCAGAGGTATTGCAGGCTTGCGAGGCAGCCGTCAAACACTTAGAGGCGTTGGGCTGTGACGTGGTGCTTTGGGAGGAGCTGACCGGGGAGGACCCGATCGATCTTTGGATGGCGGAGTTTTACGCAGGCGTCGGTACCCGGCTAAAGGGAGCCCTGCGAGACAGCCGAGATCAGCTTGACCCAGCAGTGGTCCGCATGCTGGCGCCGGCTTTGCATCAGTCGCTCGAAGACTATTACGGCAAGGTTTTCAAGCGCTATGACTTGCGTGAAAAGGTACGCACAAGATTTGAGTCGATTGACCTGTTGCTGACGCCCACCACACCCTGTACCGCATTCGATGCCAACGCCAACGCACCTGCGGGGCGCGAAGACAACATCATCGCCTGGATGGCTTACACCTACCCGTTCAACCTCACCGGGCAACCTGCGGCGTCGGTGCCGGCAGGCTTTACTGATGCCGGCCTTCCGGTAGGTTTGCAAATGGTGGCCAAAATCAACCATGAAGTTGACATCTTTCGTGCTGCGGCTGCGCTCGAGACAGCGCGGCCCTGGGCCCAGTTCAGGCCGCCGCTCCAAGGCTTTCCTAAAACGCGCTAATCATCGACCCGGCCGCGCAGGCCCTTGATGGCGGAGCGCTGGCTTTTGCCTTCCAGCCTGCGCTGTCTGGAGCCATAGCTGGGTTGTGTGGCGCGGCGGGCTTTGGGCAGCGTGGCCACGCTGTCAATCACCTCCTGCAAGCGGGCCAGGGCGTCGCTGCGGTTCATGTCCTGCGTGCGGTACTGCTGCGCCTTGAGCACCAGAACCCCTTGCTGGTTGATGCGGCTGTCGTTCAGGCCCAGCAAACGCAGCTTGATCGCTTCGGGCAGTGAGGACGCCTGGATGTCAAAGCGCAGGTGGATGGCGCTGGAGACCTTGTTGACGTTTTGCCCCCCCGCGCCCTGGGCCCGGATGGCGCTGAACTCGACCTCTCGCTCATCGACAGGAAACCTGGACTCTGATGCCACGGAACAATGCT
>JANOLL010000309.1:0-11548 GCA_031419775.1 Polaromonas sp.
GTCGTCTTTAGCTGTACTTTTTAAGCGCCCGCAAGCTGAGCAAATCGGCGCCTACAAAGTATAGCAAGGCCTGATCGCGCACTTTTGATGCTTTGTGGGCTTAGGCTTGAACGGCACTTTCCTGGCTTTTGCGACACGCACGGTTCTGGCGTATTTTTTGCTTAACTTTGGTGCGTTTCTATGATTACAGAGAAACCGCACCAAACTAAACCAATTTGATGGAAAGAGGGACATATGGAAGCACTAAAACAGGGCTCTGACGCCTTGTTCATCTTGCTGGGCGGCATCATGGTGCTGGCCATGCACGCGGGATTCGCGTTTCTTGAGCTGGGTACCGTTCGCAAAAAGAACCAGGTCAACGCGCTGGTCAAAATTCTGGCTGACTTTTCCGTCTCCACCGTTGTGTATTTCGTGGTGGGTTACGGCGTGGCCTACGGAACGCATTTTTTCGTCGGCGCGGAAACGCTTGCAGCCAAAAACGGTTATGAACTCGTCAAGTTTTTCTTTCTGTTGACTTTTGCCGCCGCCATTCCAGCGATTATTTCAGGTGGTATTGCCGAACGTGCGCGCTTCTATCCACAACTGATTGCAACAGCTGTGATCGTCGGCTTTGTGTATCCGTTTTTTGAGGGCATTGTCTGGAACCAGCACTTTGGCGTGCAGTCTTGGATCAAAGCTCTGACGGGCGACGAGTTCCATGACTTCGCAGGTTCCATCGTGGTTCATGCGGTCGGGGGTTGGCTGGCTCTGCCGGCTGTGGTGCTGCTGGGCGCCCGCAGCAACCGGTATCGCAAGGACGGTGCAGTGTCGGCCCATCCGCCGTCGAACATTCCTTTTCTGGCCCTGGGGGCTTGGATTCTGACGGTGGGCTGGTTTGGCTTTAATGTGATGAGTGCGCAGACGATAGACAAGATTTCCGGACTGGTTGCGGTGAACTCCTTGATGGCCATGGTGGGCGGAACGCTGGCTGCGCTGGCGTTCGGCAAAAACGACCCCGGCTTTCTGCACAACGGCCCGCTGGCCGGCCTGGTGGCCGTGTGCGCCGGATCCGACCTGATGCACCCACTCGGCGCACTGGTGGTGGGCGGCGTTGCCGGCGGTGTATTCGTCGTGATGTTCACGCTTACCCAGAACCGATGGAAGATTGACGACGTGCTGGGCGTCTGGCCTCTGCACGGCCTGTGCGGCTTGTGGGGTGGCCTGGCTGCAGGCATTTTTGGCATGAAGGCGCTTGGCGGTCTGGGCGGCGTGAACTTTTTCGCGCAGCTGATAGGCAGTGCCATGGGTGTGGCGTGGGCCCTGCTGGCAGGTTTTGCACTTTACGGCATCTTGAAAGCTACCATCGGGCTGCGCCTGAGTCAGGAACAAGAGTTCGAAGGTGCGGATCTGTCGATTCATCGCATTGGCGCGACGCCTGAGCGCGAGGTCAACTGGTAACGCCGCCTGGCGGGATGAGCTTGTGCCATGGACATTGGGCTTATGGTCAGGCGATAGAACGGTCGCCAAGGCGCCGATTGGAGCGTCGGGCTAGACTCGCGAGCATGGAATCTTTCGAGAACCAATTGGTTGAACATCGGGGCTACCTGATGCGTTTTGCCCGCTTGCAGCTGCGTAACGACGCGTGGGCCGAAGACGCAGTGTCGGAGACCCTGCTCGCAGCATTGTCCAAGCCACAGACCTTTGGCAATCGCTCCCAACTTAAGACCTGGCTGGTGGGCATTCTCAAACACAAAGTGATCGACATGATTCGTCTGCACACGCGAGAAGTCGCCGCACCGGATAGCGAGGAAAATCTTGATGGCGAGGAGCTCGACCGGCTGGCCTTCAAAGCGGACGGTCATTTTGTGAGTGAGCCCAATGATTGGGGTGACCCCCACCAGACACTGCAGCAACGCCAGTTTTTTCAGGTACTCGATGCCTGCATGGAGCGCTTGCCGCCAGCATTGGGTCGGCTGTTTCTGATGCGGGAATGGCTCGAGCTATCGTCGCCAGAAATCTGTAAGGAACTGTCCCTGACGTCGACCAACCTGTATGTTCAATTGCACCGGGCCCGTTTGCGTCTTCAAGAATGCCTCAACAACAACTGGTTTGGCAAGCACAGCGCTTGAAGCTGCGCTGGATCGCTTCATGCCTTTAGACAAGTTCTGCTATCTGATAGCACTTCCGAGAACCCAGGCATGAGCATGCTCAGACGCACCTGCCGCGAGGCAGCGGCACTCCTTATCGCCCGCGAAGACCGGTCTCTTGATTTGCCGGATCACGTGGCGCTGAAGCTGCACCTGATGGCGTGCAAGGCCTGCCCAAAATTTGAGCAGCAGGTGCTTACGCTTCGCGCCGCCATGACACAGTGGCGTCATTACGCAGAAGAAGAAGACGGTTTGAAATGAGTGCTAACTAACTAATTTTTAGCTCGTGTTTACCCGAATTGCGGGCCCATAAGGCACCCGGCGTATACTGGGAAAGTGCGAATGTCCACATTTGCACGGGTTAGGTGATCGGTCAGTTTCGCGCGCTACAGCGGTACGCTTAAAGATTTGTTGTGCTTTCGGGACTCCATCGCTTTTGTTATTGTGTTTTAGAGGAGTCCCTTCATGGGCAACAAACTTTACGTCGGCAATCTGCCGTACTCGGTTCGCGACGAAGACTTACAACAATCTTTTGGCCAGTTCGGCGCTGTCACCAGCGCTAAAGTCATGATGGAACGTGACACCGGGCGTTCCAAAGGCTTTGGCTTTGTAGAAATGGGCAGTGATGCCGAGGCGCAAGCTGCCATCAATGGCATGAACGGCCAGCCATTAGGCGGCCGCAGCGTTGTCGTGAACGAAGCCCGTCCCATGGAGGCGCGTCCTCCACGCACCGGCGGCTTCGGCGGCGGTGGTGGCTATGGTGGCGGCGGTTCTGGCGGTGGCGGCGGTGGTGGTTATGGCGGCGGTGGCGGCGGCGGTCGTTCCGGTGGCGGCGGCAGCGACGGCGGTTTCCGCAGCCCTTACGGCGGTGGTGGCAGCGGCGGTGGTCGTTCTGGCGGCGGTGGTGGCGGCGGACGCGGCGGCTATTAGGCCCTTAGCACTTTCAAGCTGACGCCTGCCTCTCCCGACGCGGGCTGGGTTTAAAAAGGCTTCAAGATTGCGGTTTTGAAGCCTTTTTGCATGGTAGCCCCCGTGAAGACGCCCTTATTTGCTATTTATTTAATAGCGAATCAAGGGGATTGAGCACTTTGCTACTTGGAAGTCTGACGGTTTGCTCGGGGCACCAGCAAACCCTTGACGCGACCGTTCAACTCGGCGATACCGCTTAGGTTGCTGTAGGCAAAGGTATCGCCCGTGAATTGGTCACTGCCCCGCGACAACACCACCGGCTTGTGGGATTTGACACGCTCTTCGTTGATGAACGCGTGTAAAAACTCACCCCGAAACTCCATCCGCGGCAACTGCTGGCCTCCAGCGCCTTGGCTGGCTTCCCGCACGACCCGGGCATTGCCGATCAGCTGAACTTCTGAGCCATCGCCGTTGCTCAGTGCGCGGATGCTGGTAGACGTGACCAGTCGGCCTTCCGGGCCCACGCTGCGGATGCGCGGCTCATCAATTTCGAGGGTGTCGTTGTCGGGATAGTGGCGGGCTTCGACGCCATAAATTTCGCTCTTCATCTGGCCCTGGCCGTCGAAGGCCCTGATGGTGAACTTGCGCATAAAGTAGTCCGACTCATGGCGCAGACTTTTGACCGATTCAGGCGCGCTCGGCATGGGCGCGTTGTGCACCAGCCAATAGGTGCCGAGCGCGAGCAGACCCATCGACAACAATGGTACGTACAACGAAAACCGGTCCCACAGGCGCAAGGACCTGTCAAACAAACTTCGAGACAAGACGCGTGCGAGCGACATCGGGCGGTCAAGCACCGTATGCTTGAAGCAAGGCCGCATAATGGCCACTGGCGACCATCAACAAGTCGCAGTATTCCCGCGCTGCCCCGTGTCCGCCGGACGCCTTCGTCACATGGTGCGCGACCGCCTTCACTTCAATATGGGCATGAGGGGGGGCGCAACGCAGCGCTGCACGACGCATCACAGGCAGGTCTGGCCAGTCATCGCCCATGGCTGCAGCCTGAGACCAGTCTGCACCCAAAGCCTGCAGAGAAATTTCTGCAGCGGGACGTTTGTCTTCGGTACCAAAGTGAGCATGCTGGATACCCAGGCTCTGCAGGCGAGTCCGCAGCGCACGACTGTCACGTCCGGTGATGACGACGGGCGTAATGCCCACTTGTTGCAACAGCTTCAAACCGTGACCGTCAAGCGTATTGAAGCGCTTGTGGGTCTCGCCCGCATCAGACATGTATAGCCCGCCATCCGTGAGCACGCCATCGACATCAAAAAAAGCGACTTTGATGCCCTGTGCCCTGAGCAGCAGTTCAGGTGCGAAGTTCAGGACCGGGCTGAGCGGGCCCAGCGAAAGCCCCGCATCAGCAATTTCAGCCTGCCCTGAGGAAGGCGTATTAGGTGAGGAGAGTCGTGTGCTCGCCATGGTTTAAATGACTTTCGCCCGCATCAGGTCGTTCGTATTGAGCGCGCCACATAAGATACCGTGATCATCAACCACCAGCACGCTGGTAATCCGGTGTTGCTCCATCAGGGCCACGGCTTCCACGGCAAGCGATCCTGCCCGAACGGTGCGCGGCGCGGCATGCATCACATCTCCGGCCTTGCTGCTGCGCAGATCAACGCCTTTTTCGACCAGGCGACGCAGGTCACCATCGGTGAAAATGCCGAGAACGCGATGCTCCGCATCCACCACGGCGGATGCCCCCAGTCCCTTCATACTCATTTCACGCATCAAGTCACTGAAACTTGTTGTGGGACCCACTGCGGGAACATCTGCGCCGCGGCGCATGACGTCGCCGACATGGGTGAGCAGTTTGCGCCCAAGCGCGCCACCCGGGTGAGACCGAGCAAAGTCTTCTTCCCGGAAACCACGTGCGTCCAGCAAGGCCACCGCGAGGGCATCGCCAATCGCCAGCTGAGCCGTTGTGCTGGCAGTGGGCGCCAGATTCAAAGGACAAGCCTCCTGCGCCACGCTGCTGTTGAGCGTCACGCGCGCATGGCTGGCCAGCGAGGACTGGGCGCCGCCAGTGATGGCTACCAGCGGCACGCCCTGGCGACTCAAGACCGGTAGGATGGCAGTGAGCTCGGCGCTCTCACCGCTGTTGGAAATCGCCAGCACCACGTCAATCGCCTTGATCATGCCCAAGTCGCCATGACTGGCCTCGGCAGGATGCACGAACATGGCCGGCGTCCCGGTGGAAGACAAGGTCGCGGCGATCTTCCGGCCGATATGACCACTTTTGCCCATGCCCATTACCACCACACGACCCCGGCAGGCCAGCATGAGTTGCACCGCTTGAGCAAACTCGGGGCCAATCTGATCCGAGAGGCCAAGTACAGCTGCGGCCTCAATCTCGAATGTTTTGCGGGCCAGGGCACTCGCTCGCGCGGCATCAAACTGAACAGCTTCGGAACTCATCACCCGCATTCTATAGACGACAGTCGGACTGACCCATCAGCTACTATCGTTGCATGAGCGCGCTGGAACTGACCCTGCTGTACCTGCTGGCAGCAGTGCTGGGGGTGGTAATCTGCCGATCGCTCAGATTGCCCGCCATGTTGGGATACCTGGCAGTGGGCGTTGCCATTGGACCCCATACGTTGGCGCTGTCCCAAGACAACGACGGCATGCGCCACCTTGGCGAGTTCGGCGTGGTCTTCTTGATGTTTGTGATCGGGCTGGAGTTCAACCTTCCCAAGTTGCGCTCCATGCGCCGACATGTCTTTGGGCTAGGGCTCTTGCAGGTGGTGATGACCATTGTGCTGGCGACGCTGGGCTCGCTCATGCTGGCGTATTTGGCCCCGCGGCTGTGGAAGATGGAATGGCAAACTGCGCTGGCACTGTCGGGCGCCATGGCCATGAGCAGCACGGCTATCGTGGTCAAGTTGTTGGCCGAACGGCTGGAGCTGGATTCAGAGCACGGCAAACGCGTGATGGGCGCGCTGCTGTTTCAAGACTTGGCTGTGGTGCCTCTCCTGGTGTTGATTCCGGCACTTGGCTCAACGCCCGACAAGCTCTTCATGGCGCTTGCCCTGGCCGGACTCAAGGCGACTGTGGTCGTCAGTTTGCTGATGACTGGCGGCCGGCGCGTCATGCGCTGGTGGCTCACCATCGTGGCCCGTCGCAAAAGTGAGGAGTTGTTTGTTTTGAACCTGCTGCTGGTCACGCTTGGCCTGGCCTGGGTGACCGAGCTGGCTGGATTAAGCCTGGCCCTGGGAGCCTTTATTGCCGGCATGCTGATTTCAGAAACCGAGTTCAAACACCAAGTGGAAACCGACATCCGGCCGTTTCATGATGTCCTGCTGGGTCTGTTTTTTATCAGCATTGGCATGCTGCTGGACTGGCGCATCGTGCTGGAGCGCTGGTCCATGGTGCTGTTGCTGGCGACCGTGCCGGTCGCATTCAAGCTCGTATTGGTAACTGGCTTGACCAAGATTCTCGGCGCAACCTCAGGTGTATCCCTGCGTACCGGTCTGTATCTTGCGCAGGCCGGAGAATTTGGCTTTGTGTTACTGGCGCTTGCCAACGAAAGCGCACTGGTTCCGCCCACCCTGCTGAACCCGATTCTTGCCAGCATGGTGCTGTCGATGCTGGCCACGCCGTTTCTCATCATGCACAGCAACCAGATTGTGATGAAGCTGGTGTCCAGCGAATGGCTGCAACAGTCATTGCAAATGACCACTATCGCGCGTAAATCCATCAACACCAGCAAACACGTGATCATCTGCGGTTATGGCCGCTGCGGCCAGAATCTGGGCCACATGCTCGACGGCGAAGGCATTCCCTACATCGCGCTGGACCTGGACCCGGACCGGGTCCGCCAGGCCGCTGCCGCCGGAGACTCGGTCGTGTTCGGTGACGCAGTGCGCCTGCAAGCCCTGATGGCTGCCGGTCTGGCGCGCGCCAGCGCCGTTGTGATCACCTATCTGGACACCGCCAGCGCGATCAAGGTGCTGGCCAATGCCCGTGCGCACGCCCCTAACGTGCCGGTGATTGTTCGTACGGTGGATGACCACGACCTTGAAAAACTGCAGGCCGCCGGTGCTACCGAAGTGGTCCCCGAGGCAATTGAGGGCAGCCTGATGCTTGCCAGCCACGCGCTGGCATTGGTCGGTGTGCCGATGCGCCGCGTGATTCGGGTGGTGCAGGAGCAGCGTGACGCACGCTACAACTTGTTGCGGGGCTACTTTCGCGGTGCCGATGACGACACCGTCAACGAACGCGATGAAGAACGGCTGTCTACCGTCACACTGCCTCCTGGCATTCGGTCCATCGGCCAGGTGGTGGACGTCACAGCCATGCTCGCCGGAGGGGTTCGAGTCATCAGCCTCAAACGTGGCAGTGGCATGGCTCAGGAGGTGGGAGACGATACCGTTTTGGAAGGCGGCGACACCCTGGTCCTGTCTGGCAGGCCGGAAGCGCTTGCCATGGCCGAAGAACAATTGCTCAGCGGGCGCCCCCTGCCTAAAAAATAAACCCGCCGGCGCTTAGGGCATCAAACGGTCGCGCTTATCTCAGATCGCCATACTGCGTGGTGCTGAGTGCCGGTAGCGCAGCCGACTCCGGCAATTCCGTGTCCTCAAATCCGGTAAGCAGGGTGTAGGAGTGCAGGCCACTCCTGCTTTTGCCATCGGCGTCGACACGAACAGGGTGGCTTGCCGCAGCCGCCGCCAGAGCCTGCTTGAATGCCAAGACTTCGTCCGCATGAATCTGCTCATACGGGTGAGGCGTGGACTTGTCAACTACCAGGTTGGCTGGCTCATGGCGTGGGCCGGGCGTGGGCGCGGCGGCGTCTAGTGCCGGCGGTTTACCCAGGTCAAATGTAGCAAGTGGCTCGACCCGCCAGTAAACCGACGTCACATCGATGTCGTAGCGGGCAGCTGCTGTCTGCATCACCATGCCCTCAAGCTCTACCAGCTTTTCCGTCTGGCGCCCGAGGTCACCGCTGACGTCCATCATCACCAGGAACTGTCTGCCGCGCTGGTCCAGTGAAAGCACCTTGAACTTATAGCTCGACGCTAATACGCCTCCCCGCGTCATGGATTCCCGAATGGCGACGTAAAGCTTTTCCCGACGCGCATGTCGATGGGCTTTTCGGTCCTCACTGCGGCGGCCGGAATCTGACTCCCCTTTTGCAGCCGCCATGGTGGGTGCGGAGTTGCCTGTTGTTGCGCCATCCGCAACCCTGCGGGAAAACCAGTTGAAAAAAGCCATTGTTTCTGCCCGTAAGAATGGTCCCCGCTGACGCCAGAAAAGACCGAAACCACCACCCTTGGAGGGCAGCCTAGCGCCGAGTTTAATGAGGTTTTTGTCCGAACGCCTGAGCCTGCACCATGCAGGTCAAGTTGCCGTGTGGCTACTCAGGAGTTGACTGAACAGGGGGCCAGAGCCCGGGCCGGGCTGCAGCCTTGCCGCGTCAAGTCACAGCGACACGCTTGGGTCGGTTGTAAAGGCGTTTGGCCAGCACCGCGCCCATGGCTAGCACCAGCTCCAGGGCGATAGAACTGTGCCGGTTTGCAAGCTCCAGAAAACGCACGGGGCTCAGGCACCACAACTTACAGTCCGCTGAAGCCTGGACCGTCGCACTGCGCGCCAGGTGTGAGAAAAAAGCGCCTTCCCCCAAGATGGTTCCCGGCCCGACCGACGCCATGCGAACGCGGCCTTTCTGATCTTCATAGTGAACGCTGAGCGTTCCGCTTTCCACCAAGTAAAGCGTACGATCCAGCGCACCCTGCTGTATTAAAACCTGACCGTTTGCCAGCGCGAAAGGCTGCATGAAGCTGGCCAGAATATCCCAGTGTGGCGGGCTAAAGCGGCAACGCAGGGCGTCACTGGCGTGGCTGTTTTCGACAGCCCCCGACAGGCCGCGGATATCGAACTTGATGTCTGCAGGAAGTGGAGCATTCATGGTCTGCGCAAGATACCGGTGTAGGCCCGGGGGATCAAGAGCTGTTAACGAGCGTTTACGTCTGATACGAAGGTCTCGCGCGTATCAGGGCACTGCATCCTTCACTTACTTGCCAATACAAAAACTTGAAAAAATCTCACCCAATAAATCATCCGAGCTGAATTGCCCGGTGATTTCACTCAAATGGTTTTGGGCTTGCCGCAGGTCTTCGGCCAACAGGTCCAGTGCAGGAGATGAAGCGCCCAGTTGGGCCTGAGCGCAGGTAAGGTGGTGTTCAACCCGAGCAAGCGCTCGGACATGTCGCTCCCGCGCCATGAACACGCCCTCCGGAGCCGACTGCCATCCTATCAACCTGAGCAGTTGCTGCCGCAAATCTTGCAAGCCTGCCCCAGTTTTCGCAGATATCGGTATACCGTCGGTGACACGAGGCTCCTGTGATTGAGGTTGGTCCGGGGTCATCAGATCCGATTTGTTCCAGACATGGATAACAGGTGTTTTTGAGAGCCGCTTTTGCAGCAAGCCTGCTGCTATACGCTCATCGTCTGCTATGTATTTTGAAGCGCTCTGCTGCGTCAGGTCATGCAGGAAAAGCACTGCGTCGGCGCTTTCGATTTCGGCCCAAGCGCGCTCGACGCCGATCTTTTCGACCGCATCCAGCGCTTCCCGCAAGCCTGCCGTGTCAACAATATGCAGTGGTACGCCGTCGATCTGGATCAACTGCGTGACTTTGTCGCGGGTGGTGCCGGGGATCGGCGTGACAATGGCCAACTCGGCCCCCGCGAGCGCATTGAGCAGCGAGCTTTTTCCTGCGTTGGGTTGCCCGGCAATCACCACCTTGATGCCTTCGCGCAGGATGGCCCCCTGACCCGCCTGCTGCAAGATGGTCTGCACGGTCTGCTGTAGGCTTAGCAGCTGCCCGTAGGCATCCGCTTTTTGCAAAAAATCAATGTCTTCTTCCGGAAAATCCAACGTGGCCTCGACCAGCATCCGTAAGCGAATCAACTGCTGCAACAGCGTTTTGACCGCCAGCGAAAACTCCCCGGACAGGGAGCGGGCGGCAGATCGGGCGGCCGTTTCAGTGCTGGCATCAATCAGGTCCGCGATCGCTTCGGCCTGCGCCAGGTCAAGCTTGTCGTTCAAAAAGGCGCGCTCGGTGAACTCGCCGGGTTGCGCCACACGCAGCTCGGGCAACCAGGCTCGCTGGGTAGCGGGGTTGATGGCGGATGCGGCTTCCAGGCAGCGCGCCAGCAGCAGCTGCAGCACCACCTGACCGCCATGCGCCTGCAGCTCCAGTACGTCTTCGCCGGTATAGGAATGTGGCGCCGGAAAATGGATGGCCAAGCCCTGGTCAATCACTCCACCCCGCGCGTCGCGAAAGGGCAAGTACGTGGCCCTGCGGGGCACCAAAGCCTGGCCGCAAATCGCCAGCACCACACTAGAAAGATCCACCCCGGACACGCGAACAACGCCGATTGCGCCGCGGCCGGGCGCTGTGGCGATCGCAGCGATGGGGTGATGGTGTCGAGCCGGCATGGAGGACAAATGGTAAGTTGAAACGTGGCCTTAAAAGCAAAAAGGGCCGCCAGGCCTATCAGCCCGCGGCCCCGCTTGTCTGGGTACTCGCCTGGGTGCTCAGTTGAATTTGGGCAAGTTGAATTGTGGCGGCACACCCATACGGGTATTGATCATCCATTGCTGTGCAATCGACAAAATATTGTTGGTAATCCAGTACAGCACCAGACCTGCCGGAAAAAAGAAAAACATGACGCTGAAAATCAAGGGCATGAACCACATCAGCTTGGCCTGCATGGGATCCGGCGGGGCCGGATTCAGAGCGGTTTGCAGCATCGTGGTCAGCGTCATCACTATTGGCAAAATAAAGTACTGGTCTGGGGCTGACAGATCCTTGATCCATAAAATCCAGGGAGCGTCTCGCATTTCCACGCTGGACAGAAGCACCCAGTACAGCGCAATAAACACCGGAATCTGGACCATGATCGGGAAGCAACCGCCCATCGGGTTGACCTTTTCTTCCTTGTAGATCTTCATCATGGCCTGTTGCATTTCTTGTGGCTTGTCTTTCAACCGCTCGCGCATTTCCATGATCTTTGGGTTGATGGCTTTCATCTTCGCCATGCTGGAATAGGCCTTGGCATTGAGCCAGTAAAAAGCTATTTTCAACAGCAGCACCAAAGCCACAATTGCCCAACCCCAGTTCTGGAGAAAGCCATGGAGCTTGTCCAGCAGCCAATACAACGGCTTGGCCAAAATGGTCAGCCATCCGTAGTCCTTTACCAGCTCCAGGCCTGGGGCCATGGCTTCCAGCGTTTTCTCCTCCTGCGGCCCAACAAAGAGTTTGGCCTCCATAGACCGGGTGGCGCCGGGCGCTATGGCATCAAGCGGCGCGATCATGCCGATGGCGTAAAGATTGGTGTCAACCTTGCGCTCGAAAAGGTCACGCTTGATGCCGTCGCCTAAAAGCCAGGCTGAAGCGAAGTAATGTTGCACCATGGCGACGTACCCATTGGTGGCGTGCTTTTCAATGTCG
>JANOLL010000310.1:0-5611 GCA_031419775.1 Polaromonas sp.
ACCTTGACCGGAATGCGCGACAGCTTGGCAGCGGCTTTGTGCTTGGCCAGCGGGTTGTAGGCTTCAAGAGATTGAACGTCTTTGACGACTTCTGAGGTGCTCATGGTGTGTTTCTCGATTAAGGCGTCAAATACGTGACCAGCTTTTGAGCCAGCACGTTTGCTGCGTCTTGCCAACTTGCCGAGACCCCGATTGTAGAAAGGTCTGTGGTTTGCAGGCCGATATAACCGCAGGGGTTGATGCGTGAAAACGGTTCTAAGTCCATCGCTACATTCAGCGCCACGCCGTGGTAGCTGCAGTGGTGGCTAACCTTAATGCCCAGCGCGGCGATCTTGCCCAAACCGCGAAATGGATCCAGGGGGTTGACCGGACCTGTCAGCGCAGCGTGGGCAGCCGGATCGTCCATGCGCACATAAATGCCGGGCGAGCCGGCGACGCGATGTCCGGTCACGCCGAAGTGCGCAAGCGTGCGGATGACCGACTCCTCGATGCGGTATACATACTCCTTGACATAGTAGCCCGCGCGTTTGAGGTCTATTAGCGGATAAGCCACCACCTGGCCTGGCCCATGAAAAGTGACCTGGCCACCCCGATCAGTTTGCACCACCGGAATGTCGAGCGGGTTCAGAACGTGTGCTGGCTTGCCGGCCAGGCCCTGCGTGTAAACCGGGAAATGCTCACAAATCCATAGCTTATCACCAACGTATTCATTGGGCTCAGGCTTTATATGGCTATTATTCTGAAGATGACGAGCGGCCGTGAACGCCCGCATGGCTTGATAGGTTGGAAGGTAATCGACCAGACCAAGTTGGCGAATCTCAGGCGACATGAAGGCTCGTCGCGCAGCGCTAAAGCACCACTTTGACCATCGGATGCGTGCTCAGCGTGCGGTAGAGCTCGTCAAGCTGTTCGCGGCTGGTGGCGGTCACGGTGATCGTGACACCCAAATATTTGCCACCCTTGCTTTCGCGCAGTTCGATGGTGCTGGCGTCGAAGGTTGGGTCAAACTGGCGCGCGACATGGGTAATGGCGGCGACCAGGCCGTCGGTCTTGATCCCCATGACCTTGATGGGAAACAGCGACGGGTAATCGATCAACGATTCAAGCTTGGGCAGGTCGGGAGTGGGGGGCACAGGGCTGTTCACGTGGCGGTCTGAAGTTTGGCCTGCTGGTAAGCTGCATAAAGCTTTTCATATACCGGACCAGGCCGGCCGCGATGCGCCGGATGACCAACAGGCTGACCATCGAGCAGGGTCACTGGCAGGACCTCTTTAGTTGCCGACGACAGCAGCAACTCGTCGGCATCGAGCACCTCGGCGCGCGTGATGCGACGAAGTTCAAAGGTCAGGCCGATTTCCTGGCACATGGCTTCGATCAAGCCATAGCGGATGCCTTCCAGCACCAGTTTGTCTTTGGGCGGACCCATGACCTTGCCGTGCTTGATGACCCAGACGTTGCTGGCAGCCGCTTCGCTCAGGTAGCCCCCCCGGAACATGATGGTTTCCAGCGCACCAGCATCCGCACTGAGCTGGCGTGAAAACACCGCACCCAGCAAGCTAGTGCTTTTGATGTGGGCTTTTTCCCAGCGAAAATCGTCCGCGGTCACGCAAGAAACGCCCTCGATGCGCTGCTGGTCGCTGGGCAGTTTCATGGCGTTGGTCATGACGAAAACGGTGGGTCGCAGGCCGGGTGGCATGGCGTGGTCACGCAGGGCAACGCCGCGGCTGACCTGGATGTAGATGATCTGGTCAATTGGTCTGTCGTTTTCGGTCTTGGTCTGAGTATTTGCTTGATACTTTGCTATTAATAAGGAAGCAATCTCCCGCCACCCGTCGTGGGTTAGCGGGTTGTCGATGCGCAGTTCGGCCAGGCTGCGGTCCAGCCGGGCCATGTGGTGCTCAAAGCGAAACAGCTTCCCACCGTACGCAGGGACAACTTCATAAACCCCATCACCAAAAATAAAGCCGCGGTCCAGAACGCTGATCTTGGCATCCTTCAGGGCGGTGTATTCGCCGTTGAGATAACAGGTCGAGTCGGGTAAGACTGGCGGGAGAGCAGAGGTTGGTGAGGTCATGTGTGGCGCGCAAACGCGGTCAGGCTAGGGTCTTCAAGGTTTCGATCGGGCCGGCAAGACGCGAGTTTCACCGATTGCCATCACGCTGAATTCTCCGTCTTTCAGGCCTTTGGCACGGGCGGCCAGCGCGAGATCAAGCGGTGGCTGGTCAAGTGATTCATCACTGATGGAAAAGGTACCCCAATGCAGGCCCACACTGCGCTTGGCACCGAGATCGAGATGTATCTGCACGGCTTCGGGCGGATTGATGTGCTGGTCTTTTAAAAACCAGCGTGGCTCATAGGCACCCAGAGGGATCAGTGCCAGATCAAAGCCGCCCCCGGCGCCTGCAGCCTGGCGGCTGGCATAGCGCGCACGCGTCGCGGCGA
This sequence comes from Polaromonas sp., assembly GCA_031419775.1. Lineage (GTDB taxonomy): Bacteria > Pseudomonadota > Gammaproteobacteria > Burkholderiales > Burkholderiaceae_C > Polaromonas. The sequence continues at coordinate 2,443 of JANOLL010000310.1, forward strand.
AGTCGCTGGAATAGCCGGTGTCACCGCTGAAATACCAGTTCAGGTCGGGCGCCAACACGGCAAAGCCGCCCCACAGAGTCTGGCTTCTGTCGCCAAAGCTGCGCGCCGACCAGTGTTGCACCGGCGTCAGGTTAAAGGCCACGCCGCCGATGACATGGCTGTCCCACCAGTCCAGCTCGACAACGTTGTCGATGCCCAAATCTGCAAACCAGCGCTTCAAGCCTAGGGGTACCAAAAAGCGCGTGGGTTTGCCAGCGACTTGCGCTCGACCTGCCAGGGCCAGCACCGAGGCTTGATCCAGGTGGTCATAGTGGTTATGAGAAATCAGGACCACATCAATCGGCGGTAAATTTTCAAGGGGCAAGCCAGGTGGCTGTGCACGCCGAGGGCCTAAAAACGAAACCGGGCTGGCACGGTCCGAAAAAATCGGGTCGGTTAACACGTTGAGCCCGCCGGATTGAACCAGCATGGTGGCATGGCCTATCCAGGTGATGGCGGGCGCCTGTGACGCGCTGTAGCCATGTATGGCCTGGAAATTGGGCGTTTGAACCGGCGTGGGCTGCAACGGCGGTTTGGGCAGATCTTGCTGCCGCCTTTCAAATTGCCAGCGCATCAACTCACTGAATGTTTTGTCGATGGTGCCGATGTCGTTGTTGCGAAAACCAGTTGGTGTGTGATGACTTTTTGCGGGGTTGAAATAAACATTCGGAGTCGTGCAGGCACTCACGCTGCAACACAGCACCAGCAGCGCCAGAAGGCGTGCAGCAGTGAAATCGACCAGCATTCTCATATTGGATTGGGCATCAGACCCAAAAAATCACGGCAGCAATCGCCACAGCGCCCAGCCCCAGATGAAGCGCAGACAGGCTGACGATTTGCCCGTAACGTCGATCACCTTCTGTCCAGTCGGCCGCGCCAACCGCCCGCCTCAAGCGCCGGAAGGGTCCGAAATACAGATGACCAAAAAGTGCAAACATCAGCAAGCCCAAACCAAACATGGCGTGCCAGCCGACAGGTGCATTTTTCATTCCGACTGCCAGCAGCATGGTCAATCCCGATACCAGCAATACAGCAATGGCAATCCACACCAACACAAAAAACCTGCGCAAGACCTGAACGATAAAAGCCAGCCGTTGTGGCGCTGCCACCGACTCAGCAGCGGCCGGGCGGAGCGCGGCGAGCATAAAACCCACCCCACCCAACCATGCGATGGCGGCAGCGATGTGTAAAAACTTCATCAGGGCACTCATACAAAATTCCTTTTATTTTTCTCGTTGGGCGGGGGCAAATCGGTTAAATTTTCGCGGTCCGGTTTGCTTTAAAGTTTATTGTGGCCGACTTGCGTATTCTTGCAGCCGCCGCTTGGTATGGCCTGAAACGGCGCTTGGTGTTTGGCAGCAATTAAATTTTCGGTTTGAAAAGCGTCGAAGCGCTAGGGTTCCTACGTATAATCCGCCGCTAAATGGCAATCTGTCACGGAGTCCTGCGGTGGCAAGGCTGGGAAAGCGGATCATCCGCCTGCAAGATTTTTTGGGACTACTGTGGAAGACGAATGGCGGAACGATAGCTTCAAGCCCCTGACGCGTGAAGAGGCGCAAAAGCTAAGCGAGGTTCATCCTTCGACTTCACCGTGGATAGTGCTCACGGGGCAGTTGGTGATGGGAGTGTTGGCGGCATGTGTCGCCTGGGCGCTGAGTGGCAAGAGTCATGTAGGCTGGTCGGTGTTGTACGGCGCGCTTGCTGTCGTCGTCCCCGCTGCATTGTTTGCACGCGGATTGATGAGCAAGGTGTCTTCGATGAATCCGGGCGCTGCGGTGGCTGGATTTTTTTTGTGGGAAATGGTCAAAATTGGCCTGACCATCGCGATGTTGTTTGCTGCGCCAAGAGTGGTGCCTGATTTGAGCTGGCCGGCCATGCTGGTCGGACTGGTTGTGACGATGAAGGTGGTCTGGTTGGTGCTTTGGCTCCGGTCTAGACCGAAAAAGTTAAGCGTTCGCTAAATATAAGAGTTGAGAGATGGCTGCTGAATCTGGAAAACCCTTGACCGCCGGTGACTACATTGGTCACCACCTGATCCATTGGCAGAACAAGGACGTCAAACAGTCCAGCATCGTTGACTTTTCGTATTTCAATATCGACACTATTTTTTGGGCTATCACACTCGGTGTGATCGGCTGTTTTTTCATGTGGCGCGTTGCTAAAAGCGTGCATTCTGGTGTGCCGGGCCGGCTCCAGGCCGCGGTTGAAATCCTGCTTGAAATGGTCGACAGCCAGGCCAAAGGCATCGTTAAAAACGCCGAGTCACGCAAAATGGTCGGCCCATTGGCGCTCACCGTTTTCATCTGGATCTTTCTGATGAATTCGATGGACTTTTTGCCGGTTGACCTGTTCCACTCGCTTTTCGTGGTGACTGGTCTCGATCAGAAGATCGAGTATTTCCGCGTGGTGCCAACGGCCGATCTGTCGGCAACGCTTGGCATGTCATGCGGCGTGTTGCTGGTGTGCCTGTACTACAACGTCAAGATCAAGGGCTTTGGCGGCTGGGTGCACGAATTGTTCTCGGCACCGTTTGGCGACAAGTGGTTTCTGTACCCCATCAACTTCCTGATGCAAATGATTGAATTTGCAGCCAAGACCGTCTCGCACGGCTTGCGACTCTTCGGCAACATGTATGCGGGCGAATTGCTGTTTATGCTGATTGCCCTGATGGGCGCTGTCGGTTTCGCGTCAGCAACCGGCGTATTCCTCTTCATTGGCCATGTGCTGGCGGGTACCGGATGGGCCATCTTTCACATTCTGATTGTGGCTCTCCAGGCCTTCATTTTCATGATGTTGACTTTGGTGTATGTGGGTCAGGCCCACGATCACCACTAGGCTGCCTTGAGCGGAGTTTTTTGAGTTTCCCCTTTCCCCTTTTGTTTGTTTTCAGTTTCGGTTTTTTATTTTTGTTGGTTCGTTAATTTTGTAGGAGCATTAAATGGAACACGTACTTGGTTTTGTCGCTTTGGCCGCTGGCCTGATCATTGGCCTGGGCGCTGTCGGCGCTTGCATCGGCATTGGCATCATGGGTAGCAAATACCTCGAAGCAGCTGCTCGTCAGCCCGAATTGATGAACGAGCTGCAAACCAAAATGTTCTTGCTGGCTGGTCTGATTGATGCGGCTTTCCTG
>JANOLL010000311.1:0-10855 GCA_031419775.1 Polaromonas sp.
AAAAGCCGATGTCCAGCATGCGGTCGGCCTCGTCGAGCACAACGTATTCGACCTGGTTCAACACCGTGTTTTTAGCTTCAATATGGTCCAGCAAACGCCCGGGGGTGGCTACCAGCACCTCGACCCCTTTTTTCAGCTCCAGCGTTTGCGGCTTCATATCCATGCCGCCGTACACGACGGTGCTGCGCAGATTGGTGTACTTGGCGTAGAGCTCGACCTGCTGGGCCACCTGAACGGCCAACTCGCGAGTGGGCAACAGCACCAGCGCCCGCACCGGGTGCCGTGCGGGCGAGGTTGAAGGGTTCTCGTGCTTCATCATGCGCTGCAGCAAAGGAAGCGCAAAAGCGGCTGTTTTGCCAGTGCCCGTTTGGGCCGCTCCCATCACATCTTTGCCTTGCAGGACGACCGGAATCGCCTGTTCCTGGATGGGGGTCATGGTTTCGTAGCCCATTTCGGCTACGGCGCGGGCCAGCGGTTCTGCCAGCGAAAGATTGGAAAAAGAGGACGTCATTTAGCCGGCTATTGTCGCACTTTGCGATGAATCGCCGCCTTTGGACCGGCTTTTGACAGGCTTTCGACCGCCAGTCAGGAAAGCGCCCACCGCAACCCAAGTCAAAAACTGGGTCAATCAGAGGTAAACGCTATATCTTTCATAGCATACAGTTCAGGCCATACCTGGGCTAAGCTCGTATTTTGTTGTCAATTTTTACAGGTTACGGGCACTGAAGGTGTCGCAGGCCTTGACGCTACCGGTGGTGAAGCCGGTATTGAACCAACGCTGGCGCTGTGCGCTGGTGCCGTGGGTGAAGCTTTCGGGGACCACTGCGCCGCCACTGGAGCGCTGCAGGGCATCATCGCCAATTTTGGCCGCCGCATTCATGGCCGACGCAATATCGCCGCCCTCCACAATCTGGCGCGAGTTGTTGGCGTGGTGAGCCCACGCGCCTGCAAAACAATCAGCCTGCAATTCGAGCTTCACGCTCAGAGCGTTGTACTCGATCTTGCTGACCCGACCCCGCATCTGGTCCACTTTGCCGCTGATGCCCAACAGGTTTTGCACATGGTGCCCCACCTCATGCGCGATTACGTAGGCCTGCGCAAACTCTCCCGGCGCGCCCAGGCGTTTGGTCAAGGTTTCATAAAACCCGAGATCGATGTAGACCTTTTGGTCACTGGGGCAGTAAAAAGGCCCCATCGCCGACTGGCCCTGCCCGCAGGCGGTGGGCGTAGCGCCTCGAAACAGAACCAGGCGCGGCACCTGATAGGTGGCACCCCCCTTGGCAAATAACTCTTTCCAGACATCTTCGGTGTCGGCCAGCACGGTAGACACAAACTTGGCCATTCGATCATCTGCAGGTGGGCGCTGCACGGGCCGCTGTGTTTGCTGGACCTGAGCTGGCGGGGCGCCGCCACTGAGCAAGCTCAGAATCGTCATGGGGTTGATACCAAAGGCCCATCCGCCCAGCAGCGCCACCACAATCGTGCCGATTCCAATGCTGCGACCACCGAGCAAGCCGCCACCACCCAAGCCGCTGCTGCCGCCGCCGTCACCCCGTCGGTCTTCGACGTTGTCGGATTCCCGATTGCCTTCCCACTTCATGATTGCCCCTGTGTGTCCGCTTGAAATTGTCCTTTAGCGGGATAGATATTGGCTGTCAGTGCACACGCCGACTTTACTGGAGGCGGCAAGCGGCCAAGCTGGGGCGCCCGGTGCGGCGGGTTGAGGGAACAAAATCGGGGCGGCAGAATCTCAATCGTCACCATGCCTTCAGCCTGTTCACTCTTAGTTTTCCATGTCAACCCATGGGTTCATCGCGTCGGCATCTGGGTCATGGCCGGTGCACTGATGCTGCTCACGGCCTGTGCCAGTCCGATCACCGCCAAGGTGACAAGTTTTAACCGCTGGCCGGCAGATGCCTCGGGTACCAACTTCAGTTACATCCGTCCGCCGGACCAGCTCAACGACCTCGAACAGCAAACTTATGAACAGCTGGTCAAGGGCGAGCTCGAGCGGCTCGGTCTCAAACAAGCAGCCCCTGGGCAGACCGGCCGAATCCAGGTGGACATCGTGACGGGCCATGGCACCCGCGATAGAAAATACCGCGAAGCGATTTACCAGGATCAGTACATCTACACCCCGCCGTACCGGGATGCCGCGGGCAATGTGTTTTCTGGCTTCTGGGCACCTGACCGTTTTGGTTCGCGCTATGTAGGCGACCGGGAAGTGGTACGTACGGTGCAGGTCAGCCACTTGCGGCTGCGGCTGCTTGACTCCCAGGGCAGCACAGCAGGCAGACCGCAAGCGGTGTTTGAATCCAGAGCCGTTTATGAGGGCGACAATGAAGACCTTGCCGACGTGATGCCGTATCTTGTGCGGGCTGTATTTCAGGACTTCCCTGGCCAGAGCGGGCGGGTCCAGGTCATCAAGTTCGACAGCAAGACCGGTGCCAGGATCAAAAACTGAACACAGGCGTGTCAGGTATGCGGTTGAACCATGAACCCTAAAACGACATGCCTCACATGCCTCGCGGTCAACGGATGCACACTTCACTGACTTTGCCGTGCGTGCTACTCACAGGCTTTGATGCCTTTGGTGGAGCCCTTGTCAATGCCAGCTGGCTGGCGGTTGAGCAGCTTGATGGTCAATGCGTGACTGGCCACCGAATTGTCGCCGCCCAGCTACCGACCGTGTTTAATGAGTCTCAGAAGGTGATGGCCGATCTGATGCGGCGGCATCTGCCAACGCTTGTCATCGCCGTTGGCCAAGCAGCTGGGCGCCATGCGCTATCGCTGGAGCGACTGGCCATCAATATCAACGATGCCAGCTTGCCAGACAACGCAGGCCAGCAACCGGTTGACACGCCCATCGTGCCCAACGGACCGGCGGCGTACTTTTCAAGCCTGCCGGTCAAGGCCATGCTGCAGGCTTTGCAGCGGGCCAGCGTTGCAGCCAAACTGTCTGACACGGCAGGCACCTTCGTGTGCAACCATGTTTTTTATGGACTGATGCATGCGTTAGCCAAACAACGCAGGGTACCCCGCCCACGCGGCGGCTTTATTCACCTGCCCTGCTTGCCGGATCAAGGAGCGCCCTGCATGCCCTTGGACGAGATGGTGCGCGGACTCAGGCTGGCTGTGGAAAGTGCGCTGACTACACCGTATGCGGAAACCGCCAACAGCCCTCAATGAGGCGTGAGGCTTAATGCAAGTGGCCTAGCGCGTCAGCGCCGTGAGGGACACCGAACCCTGGTCAGACCCAGCTGGGTCTTGCGGTCCGAGCCGCAGGCAACTGACACTGTCCACGCGAGATCGCGTTTCCAGACAGTTTTCCATCGCCACGCGCTGCAACTGCAGTTGCACTTCGCGCAGCTGTGCTTTTCTGACCTGATTACCGGCCACTTGCGCCATACCAAACAGCTGTAACGCGATCAACAGCGTACCTGCGACAGCCAAAAAAAATCCGCGACCGCGAGCGGGTTTGATCTTGCGCATATGGTCTGAAAACATAATGTCAGGAAATGGTTAGATCTGCTTGAAGGCGAAACGGTGGATTCGACCGGTGCGGGTTGGAAACGTATGCTGCACAGCGTAAGCAAAGTGGAGCTCGCTGCGATTCAGCGCCGCCCTCTTGACGGTGTAGGATGAAACCCAATCCCCCCTTTTCTTGATCACCAAGTTGTCCGCCCGACACTGCCAGCCATGACGCCTGCGCTCAACGCCCGTCAAACCGCCGATCGCTTGCCGTGGACGGCTCTAGTGAATGAAATCGCCGCTGTGCTGCAGGACGACTCTGTTTCCGTCGCGCCGAGACTGGTGCAGGCGCTTCCGGGCGGAGGCAGTTTGTTTGTGATGCCGGCCATCGACTGCACGGTGGCCATCACCAAACTCATCACCTTTACGCCTGCCAACTCGGGCAAACACAAGCCGGCGATTCAGGGAGACGTCGTGTTGTTTGACATCGCGACGGGCGAGCGAAGGCTGCTGCTCGACGGGCCGACCGTCACGGCTCGCCGCACGGCAGCGGTGTCGGTGCTGGCGGCGCAGCGGCTGGCGCCCAATCTCGAAGGTCCGCTGTTGGTCATTGGTGCGGGCGTGCAGGGCAAGGCCCACCTGGAAGCCTTTGCAGCCGTCCTGGCGATCAAGGAATGTTGGATCGCATCGCGCAGTTTTGAGAGCGCGCAGGGCCTGGTGCGACACGCCCAGACATTGGGCCTGCAGAGCCATTTGGTAAGTGATGTCAGTGCGGCGCTGACTGCATGTCCGCTGGTCGTGACCTGTACGCCTGCTCACAGCATAGTGCTGGACAGGCAAGCGGGTGCCCCACCGCGAGCAGACTGTTTCATCTGTGCAGTCGGCGCCTTCACGCCGCAGATGGCGGAGTTAAGCCCGGCGCTGTGCCGCCACTTTGCCGAACACGGCAGTATTTTTGTGGATACCGTCGATGCCACCCACGAAGCGGGTGATCTGCTGCAAGCCGGGCTGGATGTCAGCCAATGGCAGACACTTGCCCAAATGATTCGGGAAGGTCATCCGCAACGGACTGGGCCGGTGCTGTTTAAAAGCTGTGGCTGGGCGGGCTGGGATCTGGCGGCGGCCAGAGTTGCGTTGGCAGCACCTCAAGCCTTGGGCAGCGTCACGCCTACCTGACCCTGGTACTTGCCGCCGCGGTCTTTGTAGCTGGTCTCGCAGACATCATCAGCATCGCTCTCAAAGAACAACACCTGAGCGCAGCCTTCACCCGCATAGATTTTGGCGGGCAACGGGGTGGTGTTCGAAAACTCCAGCGTCACATAGCCTTCCCACTCGGGCTCGAACGGTGTCACATTGACGATGATGCCGCAACGGGCGTAGGTGCTTTTGCCCAGGCAGATGGTCAATACATTGCGCGGAATGCGAAAGTACTCCAGTGTGCGGGCCAGCGCGAAGCTGTTGGGCGGAATGATGCAACTGTCACCATGAAAATCGACAAAGCTTTTTTCGTCGAAGTTTTTCGGATCAACCACTGCGCTGTAGATGTTGGTAAACACCTTGAATTCAGGTGCGCAGCGGATGTCATAGCCATAGCTGCTGGTTCCGTAGCTGATGATTTTCTTGCCGTCGGCCTCGCGAATCTGCCCTGGCTCAAAGGGCTCGATCATGCCGGTGGACTCCGCCATGCGGCGTATCCATTTGTCGCTTTTGATGCTCATTTCGGGATCCTCGGGTTGGCGTGATTGTAGGCACGCCGGGCGCCACCATGAAAGCGAGTCAGTGATGCTCTTGCGATTGGGAAATCACTGTTCGTTCGATCACCCGGTCATCGCCCAGGACGATCATGGCAAACAGCAGTTCGTCGAGATGGTCAGCCTGGGCCGTCCTGCGGGCCAGCAGTGGCGTCGCTTTGGGGTCAAGCACCACAAAGTCAGCTTCACAGCCGGGCAGCAAGTTACCGATTACACCGTCGAGTCCGAGCGCTTGCGCTGCACCCGCTGTGTGCTGCCACCAGAGTTGCTGCGGCGGCAGGGACAGGCCAGGCTTGGTCAGCCCCTCTCGCCCGACGGAGTAGGCGGCAAGCATGGTGTGTAACGGGCTAAAACTGGTACCGCCGCCCACGTCGCTGGCCAGCCCATATAAAAACCCCGCACGGTCAGCGCCCTCATAGTCGAAGAAGCCGCTGCCCAAGAACAGGTTGCTGGTCGGACATATGGCTGCGGCTGTACCGCTGCTGCGGAGCAAGGCACGGTCTTCATCATCGATATGAATGCAGTGCGCGTAGACGGCACGGGGCCTGAGCAAGCCAAACTGGTCGTATACGCTGAGGTAGCTGCGCGCATCAGGGTACAGGCTGCGCACCCAGGCCACCTCGTCCCGGCTCTCTGCCACGTGGGACTGAACCCAGACATCGGGGTAATGGGCCGCCAGTTCGCCGGCACCGTGCAACTGCGCGGTACTGCAGCTCGGTACAAAACGCGGCGTGATGGCATAACCTAGCCGGTCCACACCGTGCCAGCGCCTGATCAGGGTTTCGGTGTCGAGAAGACTCCTGTCGGTCTGATCACGCACGCCATCTGGCGCGTTTTGATCCATCAAGACTTTGCCGGCGATCATGCGAAGGCTCTGTCGCTGCGCTTCGCCAAGCAAGGCGTTGACCGACTCAGGGTGCGAGCTGGCAAAGGCGAGCGCAGTGGTGACACCGTTACGTAGCAGTTCTGCTATAAAACTAATAGCTATATCCGCACAGTGCTCGTTGGCTGAGAAGCGTTTTTCATGTGGGAAGGTATGGGCCTCCAGCCACGGCAACACACCTTTTGCTGGTGAGCCGATCACATCGAGCTGCGGGTAATGCGTGTGCAGATCCACAAAGCCGGGCGCAATGATGCGGCCGGGCAGATGCTCTACCGGTACTTCCGGGTAACGGCCGGACAAACTTTGAAAACTCCCAAGCCCCTGCACAGTCTGACGCCCAGAGTCATTCGGGCCGACCACCAGCAGGCCGTCCTGCTCGAACACTGCCCGGTGCTCGACAAAGTACAGCAGGGACGCGCGGTAAGCTTTCATGGTCCTAGCGTAGCGTAGCGCGTTGCCAGCCTGTACGCTGCCAGACGAGGTCTATCGGGCGACGGTACCGGCACGCAAGGTGCAGCTGTCGCCCACCGATTCGCGCCAGACCCGTACCGCCGACAGACCGGGCAGGCTGGGGGCCAATTCGCGCCAGATAAAGACGCACAGGTTCTCAAGCGTGGCGGGGCCAAGATCCACAACATCGTCCAGCATGTGGTGGTCCAGTCTGGGACGCAGTGTGTCAATTGCCACACGCACCAGACCAAGGTCTCGCACCATGCCAGTTTGCGGGTCAGGCTGGCCTGTCAGCGTCACTTCTGCGTGGTAGGTGTGACCATGAATACGGCGGCTGCTATCGGCCTCGATCTCGCGACCGAGTGTGTGCGCGGCGTCGAAGAAAAAATTCTGCGAGATATCGAAATTCATGTGATCACAACCTAGCGTATTCCGGTGATTTTGTGGGTCTGCAAGCTCAGGCGCCATGCCGGCCGCTGCATGCATAAGGCTATACAGGTCTTGGTGTGGCTAGCGCGCTGGGCGTTATCCATCGGCTGCAGATACCGGTAGGTGAAAGCGGCAGCTTCCAGTTCTGCTAAATCAAAACCGGCCTGCGGCCACACCACCTTGAGTTCCTGACCTTCACGCTGAAGCCACGGCGCACCGGCTTTGGGGCTGACACACAGCCAGTCGATGCCGGCAGGCGCTACAAGGGTGCCATTTGTCTCGACGGCGATTTGAAAGTGGCGTGCGTGCAAGGCGGCAATCAGGGCGTCATCCAGCTGCAGCAGAGGCTCACCGCCGGTCATCACCACAAAGCGGTGCTCCCTATGAGACGGCCATTGCGCTTCAATCTGGTCGGCAAGCGCCTCGGCAGTGGCGAACTTGCCGCCCTGCGTACCATCGGTCCCGACAAAATCCGTGTCGCAAAACTGGCACACTGCTGTGGCGCGATCCTGCTCGCGGCCAGACCACAGATTACAGCCTGCAAAGCGGCAGAAAACAGCCGGGCGGCCGGCGTTGGCACCCTCACCCTGGAGGGTGTAGAAAATTTCTTTGAGCTGGTAACTCATGCGACGCACCGCAGCCCTGAGGGCGGGGTCGTGAGGTTTTGATACATGGTGGTCCTCTACATGGCCCGAACTGACAATGCATGAACAGACCATGTCTGCAAGCCGGGCGTCGCCATTTTAACGCGCAGCGTGATCAGCCGCCTGTTATCAAAACCGTAGGCGCTATCCCACGACGGGCATCGTGCACTACCTATACGGTCAAGCAGGCTTAGTTGGGAAGCTCATCAGTCTTCAATGACTCTATCCAACAAACATGTTAATTCGTGCGCTCGAATGGTCTATTCCAAAAGTTAACGGAAGTTCAAGGCTACCCGCCACTGCGAGTCCTACATCCAGCCTGGCTCCCAGGCCCACAGAGATTTCCGGTCTATACAGCAGACTGTTGAGCGGCAAGGTTGATGACCTCATGCGCAAGGATGCCGCTGGCTTTCTACGCAAGCAGCTCGCACAACTTGATGGACAAACTTGTGAGCTGCCTGGATCAGTGCGCGAGCTCGAGGCCTGGATGCTGACGACCGCCAGAAACGCCACGGCCAACTATGGCGCCTACCTAGCGCAACGAAAGGCAGGAGCGCCACGCCGCTATTTTTCCAACCGGGCCCACGCGCTATTTTTTTTACGCGCGATGGCACCTACCAAACTGGTCGATGGCGCGTGGCTGTTCGGCCTGATCGCGCACTGGCGCAACCCACGCTTTTCCAACCTGATACGTACCTACCTCGAAGAACTTGGTGAAGGTACTCCGCACAAGAATCACGTGTTGATCTACCGCGAGTTGCTCGCGCGGTGCGGCATTGATCCGCTGCAAGGCCTCGATGAACCGCTTTTCACACAGGGACTAATTCAACTCGCGCTGGCTTACAACGCCAAAGACTTCCTGCCTGAGGTCATCGGCTTTAATCTGGGCTATGAGCAGCTCCCCCTGCATCTGCTGATTACTGCATACGAGCTGAATGAGCTTGGGCTGGATCCCTACTATTTCACGCTGCACATCACGGTAGACAACACGGATACCGGCCATGCGCGTCGCGCCGTGCGTGCAGTGCTGGACACCTTGCCAAAATATGGCGATGCAGACGATTTCTGGCGGCGCGTCCGAGCCGGTTGTCAGCTGGGCGGAGCAGGTGTGGGCACCTGCTCGGTCATCGATAGTTTTGATATGGAAGATGAAGTGGTCCGCATCTTTGCGCAAAAAAGCGCGGCTGGTCAAGGCGCGCACTCAGACTATTGTCGGGTGGCAGGGCGTCATATCAACGATTGGCTGGCAGATCCTGATGGAATTCCGGATTTCCTCGCAGCCCTACAAAAACATGGCTGGATCCGACGTGGTGAACCAGTCGAAAACAGCCGCTTTTGGGGCTTGCTGCAAGGCCAGCGCGCCGACATGTTCGGCGTCTTCAGTCACTACGAACTACAGCTTATTTACGATTGGATCAGGGGCGATGCAAGCATCGATGGGCGGGCTTACAACAGCTTGTCAACTGCCGGCAACCAACCTCAATGCCCAAGCTTTCGCGCCGCGTCACGCCTGACGTCCTTTGGCGACGATGCCAACCTCGCCCAAGGCGAAGCGCCAGACCTTCTGGACAGCGATTTGCCGGTCATGCTGCAAGACTTGGCCAAGCTGGATGAGGCCGACCAAAACCTAATGCTTCTCGATGCCATGTCACCGGCCCGCCACTGGACACCGGCGGGGCTGTACGCTACCCGACTTTTTTGCCAGCGCCAGCTCTGAGGCAGCGCGGGCGCTATGGCTGGCGGACGTTGATGCACTCAACGGAAGGTTTCAAAACTTTCTTGCAATTGGTCACAGTATTGCTGCTTGGCAGCCGATTCAATAAAACTGGCTTCGAAGCTGTTGCGCGCGAGCGTCCAGGCGTGTTCTGCCGTCAGACCGGTGGCAGCGAAAGTCTGCGTGAAATTGTCATTCACATAGCCACCAAAATAAGCCGGATCGTCCGAATTGACTGTAGCGGCCAGCCCCGCGTCTAGCAGCTGTCGCAGGTTATGGTCGGCAAGATTTGAGAATACGCAAAGTTTGAGGTTGGACAGCGGGCATACAGTAAGCGGGATGCGGTCTTGCGCCAGCCGTTGCATCAGGGCGGCGTCCCTGCTGGACTGCACGCCGTGGTCGATACGCTCGACCTTCAGCAGGTCGATCGCAGTCCATACGTAAGCGGGCGGGCCCTCTTCACCCGCATGCGCCACCAGACGAAAGCCCAAATCGCGGCAGCGCGCAAACACACGGGCGAACTTTTCTGGTGGGTTACCGACCTCGCCAGAGTCCAGTCCAATGCCGATGATCTTGTCGCGAAATGGCAGCGCCTGCTCAAGGGTTTCAAAAGCTTCCTGCTCGCTCAGATGGCGCAAAAAGCACATGATCAGCGACGCGCTGATGCCGAGTTCCGCCTTTGCGTCGATCACGGCACGGTGCAAGCCGCTCACCACCGTTTCCAGACTGACTCCCCTGCCGGTATGGGTTTGCGGGTCGAAAAAGAGCTCCGCATGAACGACATGGTCAGCTGCCGCCTTGAGAAAATAGGCCCTCGCCATGTCGTAAAAATCCTGCTCCTTCACGAGCACACTGGCACCGGCATAGTAAATATCCAGAAAGCTCTGGAGATGGGTGAAGGCATAGGCGCGGCACAGTTCGTCCACATTGGCGTAGGGAATCGCGACACCGTTGCGCTGCGCGAGTGCGAAGATCAGCTCGGGTTCCAGCGATCCTTCAATATGAATATGCAGCTCTGCTTTAGGCATCTGCCGGAGCAAATCGGGCAGGCGGTCCGGCGCGATGGCCCTGATCGGTTTCATACGGCATGCTCCAATCGTTAAGTAGGCACCGCTAGACGATCAATAGCGCCCGGAAATCATTGACGTTGGTATAGGTGGGTCCGGTGACAACCAAATCACCCAAACGGTCAAAGTAGCTGTAGCCATCATTGCGATCGAGGTGGGTCGTCAGCTGCAGGCCCAGCGCCGCGGCGCGGCGCAAGGTCTCGGGTTCTACATAAGCTCCGGCGTTGTCTTCGACGCCGTCAATGCCGTCGGTGTCGGCTGCCAAGGCGTAGACGCCGGGCTGCCCTTGCAGCGCCAACGCCAGACCCATGCAAAACTCGCTCGCCCGCCCGCCCCGGCCGCGCGGGGTGCCACCGGCCTGCTGCCTAAGGGTAACGGTTGTCTCGCCTCCGCTCAATATGACGCAAGGCCTTTGAAAGGGCTGACCTTTTAGCGCCACCGCGCGT
>JANOLL010000312.1:0-3374 GCA_031419775.1 Polaromonas sp.
CAGTAAAACGGACCAGGCAGATTGGTGGAATCGCTGTTCCAGTAGAGCAGGTCAAAAGGTGGTGGCGTTTCACCCTTCAGATAGTTGCCCACGACGTAATTCCAGACCAGGTCGTTGGGACGCAAAAAGCTGAACGTCGAGGCCAGGTCCTGACCCTTGAGCAATCCGCCCTGACCCATTTCGCGCTCGCGCCCGCTGACCGACTGCTCATCAATAAAGATATCCAGCACGCCGGTATCGGTGAAGTCGAGCAGAGACGTCAAAAGCGTAACGCTGGCCGCAGGGCTTTCACCGCGAGCCGCCAGCACCGCCAGCGCAGTGGACAAGATCGTGCCGCCCACGCAAAAGCCTAGGGTATTGATGGTTTTGGCGCCCGTGATGTCCTGCACGACTTCAATCGCCTTGATCGCGGCATGCTCGATGTAGTCGTCCCAGGTTTTTTCTGCCATGGACTCATCCGGATTGCGCCAGCTCACTACAAAGGTACGGTGGCCCTGGCTCACGGCATAGCGAATCAGCGAGTTTTCGGGTTGCAGGTCAAGAATATAAAATTTGTTGATGCAGGGCGGCACCATCAAAAAGGGCTTTTCATAAACTTTGGCCGTCAGCGGCTTGTATTCAAGCAGCTGGAAAAATTCGTTTTCAAACACCACCGCGCCCTCAGTGGTCGCGACATTTTTGCCGACTTCAAAAAGGCTTTCGTCCGTCATCGAGACGTGGCCCTGCTTGATGTCGTGCATCAAGTTTTCAATTCCCTTGCCGATGCTCTCACCGCGGGTGTCAATGGCTTTTTGCTGCGCCTCAGCGTTGAGGGCCAGGAAATTGCTGGGTGCCGATGCGGCCATCCATTGTTCGACCGCAAAACGCAGGCGCGCCTTGGTTTTGGGGTCGCTTTCTGCAGCCTCCGCCAGAGCCATGAGCGTGCGTGAATGCAAAAGATAGGTGGCGGCCGCAAACCGGGACACCGGGTTGGCTTTCCAGGCTTCAGCCGAAAACCGCCGGTCGGACGCCACGGGCAGCGCGGCCGCATCGCTGCCAGCCATCAGGCCCTGGTTCCATAAGGCACTAGCTTCGGCAATATAGCTCTGCTGGACTTCCTGCAACTTGGCCGCGTCGAAATGGATCGGCGGCAGATTCTGGCCAAGCGTGCTGAATTTGGAGAAATCAATCGGTGGAAAACCGGGTGGAAGGCCGGTCGTGGCGAGCGGATTTGCACCACTCGCTGCTCCCCACGCCTGCTGGAAACCCGCGCCCAGGGTGTTCAGGGTCTCTTGCATTTTTTGCGTGGCGTCTGCCCAGTTTGCGTCAGAATTCATGATGTCTCCGAGGTCGTTAGGGTTCTTGAGGCTCGTATTATGGGTTCGACCGGCCAGTATTGGCGGGTTTATATTCAGATTTCTGGAGCGGCGGGAGTTTTATGTATTTGGTCGTGATTGCATGGATGTACGTTGTACTGATGATGAGCGTGGCTGAAGCCACCAACACCACCGGGACTCTGTTAGGCGCACTGGTCACGTTTTTACTCTATGGTGTGGGTCCAGCGACATTGGTGGTTTACCTTATGGGCGCACCAGCCCGCAGCAAAGCCATCAAGAAACGCGCGTTCGAGACTGCCACCCAGCAGGGGCCTGCAGTCATCGAGGCCGCAGTCGGGGGTGAAAACGCGTCCAAGCCTGAACCATGAGCCGTCCGCTGGCTACTTTTAACCCTAACCCGACGCGGCCGGTCCTGCGTCTGCCATCCGGGTCGTGCGACTGCCATGTGCACGTCTTTGGTCCGGCTCAGCGCTTTGCTTTCGCGGCCACCCGAAACTTCACACCGCTTGATGCGCCCAAGGAAACACTGTTTGCGCTGCATAGGCATTTGGGCATATCTCGTTGCGTGATCGTGCAATCGGCCGTTCACGGTGTTGACAATTCAGCCGTTGAAGACGCTATCGCGGCGGGCGGTGGCCGCTACCTGGGCGTGGCCCTGGTGCCGCATGACGTGCCCGACGCCGAACTGCAGCGCCTGGCCGCCGCTGGTTTCAGGGGGTTGCGCTTTAATTTCATGAAGCACCTGGGTCAGGGCGCCACCATCCGGCAAGTGATTGACCTGACACAGCGTATGGCGCCGCTGGGCCTGCATTTGCAAGTTCATTTCGAAAGCGCCTTGATCCATGAGTTGGCGCCGGAGCTTAAAGCCTCAGCCGTGCCGGTGGTGATTGACCACATGGCCAGAGTTGACGCTGCACTCGGTCCGGACCATGCAGATTTCCGCGCCCTGTGCACACTGATGGAAGATGCGCGTATTCATGTGAAGGTCAGCGGGGCCGACCGAATCGACCCCCATCCCCCCTACGTACAAGGTGCGGGCTTGGCGCAACGACTGGTGGCAAGATTTCCGGACCGATGCTTCTGGGGTACCGATTGGCCACACCCCAATCACACGCATGTTCCAGACGACGGTACGCTGGTAGATTTGCTGAGCCATATCGCACCCTCACCCGAGCTGCTGAACAACTTGCTGGTGCACAACCCGCAACGCTTTTATCGGTTTGCGGTATGAAAAGAACAATGCGCATCAGCCCATGAACGGTCGTTTGTCAGGCAAGGTCGCACTGGTCACCGGCGCAGGGTCGGTTGGGCCAGGCTGGGGCAACGGCCGTGCCATTGCGGTGCGCTTTGCCCAGGAGGGCGCCAAGGTGATGGCAGTCGACCGCGATGCCGAACGAATGGACGAGACCGTCAGGCTGATCGAGGCAGACAGTGGCGAGGTTGAAATTACTACTTGCGATGTGACGCAGTCTGAGTCTGTCGCCAAAGTAGTGGCTGCCTGCCTGCAACGCTTTGGGCGCATTGACATTCTCGTCAACAACGTTGGTGGCTCGGCTGCGGGCGGCCCGGTCGAGATGTCTGAAGAAGTTTGGGATGCACAGATCGACCACAACCTGAAAAGCGTCTTTTTGACCTGCAAGCATGTGTTGCCCATTATGGAAAAGCAAGCTGCGGGCGCCATCGTCAATATCGCTTCTACATCGGGTATTCGCTGGACGGGCTCGGCTCAGGTGGCCTATGCATCGACCAAAGCCGGCGTGATTCAATTTTCGCGTGTGGTAGCGGTGCAGTACGCCAAATCTGGCATACGCGTCAACACAGTAGTGCCAGGTCAACTCTATACCCCCATGGTGGACGTCCGCCTGGCCAAGCAGCGAACCGGCGGCGATGTCAGTGCATTGCTTCAGCAACGCCAGTCGCGTATCCCCCTGCCCTTCATGGGTGATGGCCGTGACACGGCCAACGCGGCACTGTTTTTAGCCTCGGACGAAGCCCGCTTTGTGACAGGCACTGAAATCGTGGTCGATGGCGGCATGTCGGTACGCTGCGATTGACGAT
>JANOLL010000313.1:0-11142 GCA_031419775.1 Polaromonas sp.
ATTGGCCTCAGATCACTGGATCAGGCGCTGGAGCGTGTCCAAGCCGACATCCGTGCCGAGCTGCGCTTTCAGCCGTTTGAGCTCAATCCGCAGATGCCCGCTGAAGGCCAGGACATCACCGAGCATCTGACCCAAAAATACCGCATCACAGCCGTTCAAGCCGATAGCAACCGGGAGAACATTCGCATGCGCGGTGCAGAATTTGGTTTCAAGTTCAGCCGGGCCGATGAGCCGGGTGGCGGACGCAGTCGGGTTTACAACACCTTTGACGCGCACCGCTTGCTGCATTGGGCAGAAACCGTCAGCCTTCAAAAGCAGAAGGCACTGAAAGAAGCGCTTTTCAAAGCGTATTTCACCGATGGCCAAAGCCCGGGCTCCCGCGATGTGCTGGTGCGCTTGGCCACCGAAGTGGGGCTAGACAATGCCCAGGCAGAGGCTATTTTGGCGTCAGACGCCTACGCCGACGAGGTGAGGAAGCGCGAGCAGTTTTACCTGAACCAGGGCATCCATTCGGTACCGGCTGTCATCATCAACGACCGGCATTTGATTTCCGGTGGGCAGCCAGTCGAGGTGTTTGAGCAGGCACTTCGACAGCTTGCCGCCGACATGCCAGCAACTCCATAGCAAAAGTACATAGCACGTAGTCGGATATTCAACTTGCGGTTTAGCTCTTGCAGGCTCACAGTCAAGCCTTGTCGTCCAGCTGACTCTTATTGCTCATGACGGCCCATTCCTTAACCACTGCTGCCATGAAAAAAATCCTTCTTACCTCCACTTTTGGCCTGTTGACCGTCTTCGGTCTGGCCCTGACCGCGTCGGCCCAGCCTTTGTCCTCGCGGGCTATCAAGATTGTGGTGCCCTTCGGTGCCGGGGGCGTGGCTGATCTGACGGCCCGAGTCGTCGCGCAAAAAATGGCCGAGTCTCTGGGGCAGCCGGTTGTGATCGAAAACAAACCGGGGGCAGGTGGCGTGGTGGCGGGTGACACCGTAGCCAAGGCTGAGCCTGACGGACACACCTTGCTGTTGATGTCCAACGGTACGGCAGTCAGTGCCGGGCTTTTCAAGTCGCTGCCATTTGACACAGTTAAAGATTTTGCACCGATCTCTACGCTTGGTTTTTTCGATATTGCGGTGGTCGTTCCGGAGAACTCGCCCCACAAGACGCTGGCGGATTTGCTGGTCTATGCACGCGCCAATCCTGGCAAGCTCAATGTCGGTACCATCAATGTGGGCAGCACCCAAAATCTGGCTGCCGAACTGTTCAAACACAGTGCCAACATTCAGGCGCAAATCGTGCCGTTCAACGGTACGCCGGCGGTTATCACCGCCCTGCGTGGTGGTCAGATAGACGCTGCAGTTGAAATCTTGAGCCCGATGCTTCCGCAGATCAATAGCCAGGCCTTGCGTGCGCTGGCGGTGTTGGGCGACAAGCGATCAGTTGTCTTGAAAGATGTTCCCACTGCGGCGCAAAGCGGCTTGACAGGCTTCAGTGTCGCGTCATGGAACGCTCTGGCAGCCCCGGCCAAAACACCCAGAGACACCGTTGCCCGCCTGAACCGCGAAGTGCAATCGGCTCTCAATTCCCCAGATGTGAAGAAGCGTTTGCTTGAACTCAATATTGACTCTACCCCCAGCACGCCAACGCAGCTTGCCGATCTGCTGGCGGCAGAAATCAAGCGATGGTCGGAGGTGATTGCCAGAGCCAAAATACCGACCCAGTGATTGCGCGTTCCCATTTGCATTCTTCAATGCATTTTCAATCCATAGGCCTTATTGGCTACGGGGAAGTCGGCAAGATTTTCAGCGCCGGGCTCAAGCAGCAAGTCGGACCGCGTCGTATGAGTGCCTGGGACCTGAAGTTTGCTAACCCGCTCACCCAAGTGGCTGAGCAGGCTCATGCGGCGCAGGCCGGGGTGGTGGCCCAGCTGTCGGTCCGCGCGGTGTGCGAGGTCAGCGAGCTGATTATTTCTGCCGTGACGGCGTCCAATACCCTGGCGGTTGCCGAAGAAGCTGCCTTGCATGTTCGCCCGGGTAGTGTTTTTCTGGATCTGAACTCCGCCTCACCGGGCACCAAGCAGCGCTGCGCCGCGTTGATGGCAACCCGTGGTGCGCACTATGTCGAAGCCGGCGTCATGACCTCCGTGCCGCCTTATGGCATCAGAACGCCCATGCTGCTAGGCGGGCCCCTGGCTGCCGAACTGGCCTTGGTCTTGGCTGCCTGGGGCATGGACACCAAAGCCGTCAGCGAAAAGCTGGGTGTGGCCAGCGCCATCAAAATGTGCCGCAGCGTGATGATCAAGGGGCTGGAGGCGCTGGTCATCGAGAGCTACAGCACCGCCAGAGCCTACGGCGTGGAAGACCACGTGTTGCCGACGTTGGCAGAAACTTTTCCCAGCATCGACTGGGAAAAAAGCGGCGCCTACTTTTTTTCCAGAGTTGTGCAGCATGGCCAGCGTCGCGCTGAAGAAATGCGAGAGTCCGCCAACACCGTGCGGGAGGCCGGGTTTGAACCCATCATGACGGCTGCCATTGCCGACAAGCAGCAATGGGTAGCTGACCAGGCCACAGATGGCGTTTTCACAGGCCTTGGCAAAGATGCCCGCTGGCAGGATTATGCTGATCGGTTACTGCAAAAGAAGACCTAGAACAGCAACTAATCTACAGAGTAGCCTCAAGTGCCGCACGAAGCTCCGGCGTGACGTCGGGCAGCACGCCGAACCAGGCCTGAAATGCGGGCCGTGCCTGGTGCAGCAACATGCCCAGTCCGTTGACAGTGGGGTTTCCGCGCTGGCGTGCAGCAGCCAGCAGCGGCGTTTCAAGCGGTATATAAATCACGTCCGAGACCAGCGCATGATGCGGCAGGGCATCGAGTTGCAGGTCCAGCGGCGCGTGGCCCAGCATGCCCTGGCTGGTGGTGTTGACCAGCAGCGCGATATCGGCAAGAGCGGCATGGCGCTGGGCCCAGGGTAGGGCTTTGACGGGGCTGCCAAATTCATCGGCCAGTGCCTGCGCTGCAGCCGGCGAGCGGTTTAACAGGCGAATTTCGCGAGCGCCCCGGTCGGCCAGGCTCAGCACCACGGCACGCGCTGCACCGCCTGCGCCCAGCACCGTGACAGGCCCGGCGTCGGCCCGCCATTGGGGTTGGGCTTCCAGCACGCTCTGGATGTAGCCGAAGCCGTCGGTATTGAGGCCGCTGAGGGAACCGTCCGCTTGAACCACCAGGGTGTTGACGGCCCCCACCCGTCTGGCATTGGTATCCACAGTCTGGATAAACGGCATTGCATCGACCTTGTGTGGAATGGTGATGTTGCAGCCGCGAAAACCCAGCGCCGCCAGCCCCGGCAAGGCGCTAGACAAGCGGCCAGGTTCAACCGGAAGAGGAACATAGGCGCCCGAGAGACCGTACTTCTTCAGCCAGTAGTGGTGAATGCGGGGTGAGCGTGAATGCGCCACAGGCCAACCCACGATGCCGGCTAATCCGAAGGTTTCTTGTCTCATCGTCGGGAAGTAGGAACTGGTGATGGCAGCGTTGATAACACCCTTATTCTGCCTTCACCCGGCCTGACTGGATCACTGGTTTCCAGCGCCCGATTTCACCCACGATGTGTGCACCAAAGGCTTCAGGCGTGGTGGGCGATGCGATCACGCCTTCGCTCGCCAACCGTGTCTTGAGCTCGACCGACCCCAAGGACAAGTTGATTTGCGCATTGAGCTTAGCCACAATTTCGGGCGACGTGCCCACGGGAGCCACGACGCCGTACCACTGGTCAGCTTCAAATCCCTTGTAGCCGGCTTCTGCCACGGTAGGCAGGTCGGGAAGCGCCGACAGTCGCGTGGGGGACGACACGGCCAGCGCTCGAAGCTGGCCATTTTTGATCTGGCCCAGCACCGCGGGCGCGCCTGTGAACAGCACCTGGATTTGCCCGCCCATCAAGTCGTTGATGGCCGGCGCGGTACCCCGGTAGGGAATATGCAGCAGCGAGGCCCCAGTCTGCAGCTTGAAGTACTCGGTAGCCAGATTGGCAGCACTGCCATTGCCGCCCGAGCCGTAGTTGAGCTCACCTGGCCGCGACTTTGCCAGCGCGACCAACTCCCTGACCGATTGGGCTTTAACCAGCGGATTGACCACCAGCACATTTGGCACACGCGCGACCCAGGCCACCGGCGTAAAACTTTTGACCGGATCGTACGGCAAGGCCGGGTACAGCGAAGGATTGACGGCAAGTGTACCGATGTGGCCCATCAGCAAGGTGTAGCCATCTGGCATGGCCTTGGCGACCTTATCGGCCCCCAGACTGCCACCTGCACCGGGCACGTTATCAATGATGACGGGCTGGCCCCAGGCCCTGGCCAATTCCAGGCCCATGGCCCGTGCCAGGATGTCGGTGCTGCCGCCCGGCGTGAAAGGCACGACCAGGCGAATTGGCCGGGACGGGTAGCTGCCGGCTGGGGTCTGGGCCTCGGCCAGAGGAGTCGTCACGACGGTAGAGACCAGCAGCAACAGGGTGGTGAGGTGTTTCAAGAGGTGGTCGATGGAATGGGGTTGAAGAAACTAATGCCAGATAGGGCACGGGGCTGACTCTCCCCTTAGCCCATCACGCGTGCATTATGAATCGGGCCGCATCGCTTCCATCACCACGGTCTTGACCACGTCCATCGCGGACTTTTGCGTTTCGGTACTGGGTCGGCGCGCCGAGCGGACCAACATCAAGGTGCTCATGATGCGGGGCGAATGTATGCTGCGCACGGCGAAAGGCGTGGGATCATCAAAATTGCTCAGGGTATAGCCCGGCAATACTGCATGACCGAGACCCTCTCTGACCAGGCTCAAAATAGCATTCAAACCATCGACCTCCAGTGTGATCTGGGGCTGGCGACCCATGGCGATGATTTCGCCCTCCACCAGTATCCGGAAAGCATTCGGACGGCTCGGCAGGATGAGTGGCAAGTCAGCGACCTCGGCGAGGCTGATGGGCTGGCGTGCCGGCGCCGACTTTCCGGCTGTTGAGGACGCTCGGGCCGCCGGCTTGACGCCGGTCCTGCGCGAAATCAGGACCAGCTCTTCGGTGTGCAGCGTGGTCATTTCCACCTCGGGCGAATGCTCGGTGTTGTAAAGCACGGCCATGTCGAGGTTGCCCACGCGCAGGCCCTCAAGCATCAGAACCGAAAACCCTTCGGTCAGAGTTAGGTGCGCTTGGGGTAGCTGCTGCCTGAAGGCGTGGGTGAGTGGCACCGTGATCAGGCGCGAGAGGCTGGGTGGCAAGCCGATCGATACCCTTCCCGCTAGGGCCCCGCGCACAGCGCCCAGTTCTTCGCGCGCCACGGCAACCTGATGCAAGATGCCGCGCCCGTGCTTGAGCAGCAGGTTGCCAGCTTCGGTCGGCAGCGCGCCCCGACCGTTACGGGTCAAAAGGTTCTGCCGCAACTCGACCTCCAGCAGCCTGATCTGACGGCTCAGGGCAGGTTGGGCAATATCCAGCGCAATCGAGGCCCGAGTGAAGCTGCCCAGCTCGGCCACACGAACAAAATACTCGAGCTGCTTCAGATCCATGCACTGAGTGTATTGGCATAGCAAAAGCCAAGATATCAGTGTTTGTTCTAGCTGCTAGCCCATCCGCTTGCTTTCGCTGGCGGGCTTTGCCGTGCAAAATCCGCCTGTGCAAAATAAAGCTTTTCAGCCCTCTCCTGAGCTAGTCTTGCTCCCCGGTCTCATGTGTGACCAGACATTCTGGGCACCGCTGGCGCACGGCCTGTCGGCACCAGAGTCAGGGCTGGCGTGCCAGGTGGTGGACTATGGGGACGCCGACACTCTTACGGCGATGGCGGAGTCGGTGCTCGCGGTTGCGCCACCGCGATTCGTGCTCGCTGGGCATTCCATGGGCGGTCGCGTGGCACTCGAGGTGGTCCGCCTGGCTTCGACTCGAGTTCAAAGTCTGGTGTTGATGGACACGGGCTACCTGCCGCTGGCGCAGGGGCAGGCCGGTGACGTCGAAAAAGCCGGTCGGATGGCGCTTATCAAGCTGGCTGAGCAAGAAGGTGTTCGCGCCATGGCCGCGCAGTGGGTCCTGGGCATGGTGCATCCAGATCGCTTGGGCGATAGCGAGTTGATAGAGTCGATTCTGGCCATGTTTGCGCGCAAAAGTGCCCAGCGTTTTGCACGCCAGCAGAACGCGCTGTTGACGCGACCTGACTTTAGTCCGGTACTAAGCAGTCTGACTTTGCCGACCCTGCTGCTGTGCGGCCGTCAGGACGCGTGGGCCACTGTTGCCCAGCATGCAGCCATGCATTCTCTGGCGCCACATGCCGTTTTGAAAGTGATTGAGGATGCGGGTCACATGGTGCTGATGGAACGGCCTGAGGCTTGCGTGCAGGCGATCAAGGCGTTTCTCACAGAGGCGCGGGAGTCGTCATGCTCAGACTGATTTCGTCCATGGCCGTGCGTCAGGTGCTGGCGGAGCTGACGCAGAGCTGGCAACAGGCGACCGGCGTCGAGGTGTGCATCGAATCGGTAGGTGGCGTGGATGCTGCCAAACGGGTGCAAGCTGGTGAGGCCTTTGACGGTGTCGTGCTGGCATCCGACGCGATCGACAGGCTGGCATCCGGCGGGCGGGTGTTTGCGGGCAGCAGGGTGGATCTGGTTCGGTCCAGCGTGGCGGTAGCAGTGATGTCCGGTGCGCCGAGGCCAGATATTGGCACCGAAGCGGCGCTGCGTCGCGCCATCGACGCGGCGCCCAGCATCGGCTATTCGACCGGTCCGAGCGGCGTGGCGCTGCTTAACCTTTTTGAGCGTTGGGGTGTAATCGACGCGCTGGCGTCGCGAATCGTACAGGCCCCTCCGGGCGTGCCGGTCGGCGCATTGGTGGCGCGAGGGGACGTGGCACTCGGCTTTCAGCAGTTGAGCGAACTGATCCATCTGGAGGGGATAGACGTTCTGGGCAAGCTGCCCGAGGCGGTCGGCATGACCACCGTTTTCTCGGCGGGTATCTGCGCGAATTCCATGCAGGGCGAACTCCTAAGTGGCCTACTTGTTTTCATGGCATCAGACGACACTGCGGCAGTCAAGCGGCGCCATGGTCTGGAACCCGCGACCATGACGGACGCAAAATAAACCTTCAGCTATTTGAGACCCTTTCAGGACTTCAACATGAGCCTTCACAGCCCGCTTATCATCGACTGCCACGGTCATTACACGACTGCCCCTAAGGCGCTGGAAACCTGGCGTAACCAGCAGATTGCTGGCATCAAAGACCCGACGGTCCGGCCCAAAGCCAGTGATCTGAAAATCAGCGACGACGAATTGCGAGAGTCGATTGAGCAAAATCAGCTGCGTTTGATGAAGGAACGCGGCAGCGACCTGACCCTCTTCAGTCCGCGTGCCAGCTTTATGGCCCACCATATCGGCGACTTCAATGTGTCGTCTACCTGGGCCGCGATCTGCAATGAACTCTGCTTTCGCGTCAGTCAGCTTTTCCCTGAGCATTTTGTGCCGGTTGCCATGCTGCCGCAGAGCCCGGGCGTGGACCCGACGAGTTGCTTGCCGGAACTGGTGAAATGTGTGGAGCAGTACGGCAACGTTGGCATCAACCTCAACCCGGATCCATCAGGCGGTCACTGGACCTCCCCGCCGCTGTCCGACCGCCACTGGTACCCGATTTACGAGAAGATGGTGGAGTACGACATCCCGGCCATGATCCATGTCAGCACCAGTTGCAACGCCTGCTTTCATACCACCGGTGCGCACTATCTGAATGCCGACACGACCGCCTTCATGCAGTGCCTGACCAGCGATCTGTTCAGGGACTTCCCAACCTTGAGGTTCCTGATTCCGCATGGCGGCGGCGCTGTGCCTTACCACTGGGGACGTTTTCGCGGGCTGGCGCAGGAGTTGAAAAAGCCCCTGCTCAAAGACCATCTGCTGAACAATATCTTCTTTGACACCTGCGTGTACCACCAGCCGGGGATTGATTTGTTGACCAAAGTGATTCCGGTGAAGAACATTTTGTTTGCCAGCGAGATGATTGGCGCGGTGCGCGGCATAGACCCCGAAACTGGAAACTACTATGACGACACCAGGCGCTACATCGAGTCATCGACCCAACTGAGCGCCGAGGAGCGCCACCAGATTTACGAAGGCAATACGCGGCGCGTGTTTCCGCGACTGGATGCAGCACTTAAAGAAAAAGGACTATGACATGAGCTCGCTCGCCAATACTCTGGGAGTTGTCAAACGCAACATTGTTAGAGCCGACCCGGCTGCCGTGGCACACCTCGGCTTATTCGGTGTGGCCACCATTCACGAAGCGCAGGGGCGAGTTGGCCTGATGAAGCCCTACATGCGCCCGGTCTATCCTGGAGCCAAAATCTGCGGTCCGGCAGTGACCGTGCTTACCCATCCTGGCGACAACTGGATGCTGCATGTGGTGGCCGAGCAGATTCAACCCGGTGACGTGGTGGTCCTGGCCTGCACGTCAGAAAACAATGACGGCATGTTTGGCGACCTGCTGGCTACCTCGTTTCAGGCGCGGGGCTGTGCTGGTCTGATCAGCGACACCGGGGTTCGCGACGTGACCGATCTGGCGACCATGAATTTTCCGGTATTTGCCAAGGCCATCCATGCCAAGGGCACGATCAAGTCCACCCTGGGTTCGGTCAATATTCCGGTGGTGTGTGCCGGCGTTCACGTCAATCCGGGGGACGTGATCATTGCCGACGCCGATGGCGTGGTGGTGGTGGCGGCGGCCGATGCGCAAAAGGTTGCGGATGCGTCGCAGGCCCGCGAAGACCTGGAGGGCAAAAAACGATCCAAGCTGGCCGCGGGCGTGCTGGGCCTGGACATGTACAACATGCGCGAGCCCCTGGCCAAGGCTGGCCTGAAGTACATCGACTGAGGGAAAAGATGGCATTCACAAAAACCCCAGGCTGGCTTGATTGGTACGCCGGCCCCGCCAAACCTGTATTTAAAGTGCCCGCTGGATCGGTCGACGCGCACTGTCATGTTTTCGGACCTGGTGAGGTTTTTCCTTACGCGCCCGAGCGCAAGTACACACCTTGCGATGCGTCCAAAGATCAGCTCTTTGCCTTGCGAGACCGTTTGGGGTTTGATAAAAACGTGATCGTGCAGGCGACCTGTCACGGCACCGATAACCGCGCGCTGGTAGATGCCCTGAATGCCTCCAACGACAAGGCGCGCGGCGTGGCAACGGTCAGCCGTGAGGTATCCGATGTCGAGCTGAGGGCGATGCATGCCGCTGGTGTGCGGGGCACCCGTTTTAACTTCGTCAAACGCCTGGCCGATTTCACACCGCGCGAGGTGTTGCTGGAAATTGCCCAGCGTATAGCGCCGCTGGGCTGGCATGTGGTGGTCTACTTCGAAGCGGTTGACTTACCCGAACTGTACGATTTTTTTACCGCACTGCCCACCACGGTGGTGGTGGATCACATGGGCCGTCCGGATGTGAGCAAGCCGGTTGATGGGCCGGAGTTTGAACTGTTCGTCAAGATGATGCGCGAGCACAACAACATCTGGAGCAAGGTCAGTTGCCCCGAACGCCTGAGCCTGAAGGGGCCGAAAGCCCTCAACGGTGAGCAGCGGGCTTATCAGGACGTGATCCCGTTTGCCAAGCGGCTGGTTGAGACCTTTCCCGACCGCGTCTTATGGGGCACAGACTGGCCGCATCCCAACCTGAAAGACCACATGCCCGATGACGGCCTGCTGGTTGACTTTATTCCGCAAATTGCCACCACGCCTGAGTTGCAACAAAAACTGTTGGTCGATAACCCCAACCGCCTGTACTGGAACTAGCTCCATGTCGCTCAACAAAAATTACCTCGATGTACCGGGTACGACCATTTTTGATGCAGAGCAAAGCCGCAAGGGCTACCACCTTAATCAGTTTTGCATGTCACTGATGAAGGCTGAAAACCGCGAGCGTTTCAAGGCTGACCAGCGGGCCTACCTTGACGAATGGCCCATGACAGAAGAGCAAAAGCAGGCCGTGCTGGATGTCGACCTGAATCGTGCCATCTCGCTGGGCGGCAACATCTACTTTCTGGCCAAGCTCGGGGCTACGCACGGCAAGAGCTTTCAGCAGATGGCCGGCAGCATGACTGGCATGACCGAAGACGAATACCGCAACATGATGGTGGCCGGTGGTCGCTCGGTTGAAGGTAACCGTGTGGTGGGCGAAAACGGTACGGCGCAAGCGGAAAATCAACCGCAAGGCCAGGCCAGACAGAATGCGACCGGTTGACATGGCAAAAATCACCGCCAGCGTATACACCTCTCATGTTCCTGCGATTGGCGCAGCAATGGATCTTGGGAAAACCACCGAGCCGTATTGGCAGCCGGTGTTCAAAGGCTACGATTACTCCAGGCAATGGATGAAAGAAAACCCGCCCGACGTGATCTTTCTGATCTTCAACGACCACGCCACCGCTTTCAGCCTGGACATGATTCCCACTTTTGCAATCGGCACCGCAGCGTCCTACCAGCCGGCTGACGAAGGCTGGGGCCCACGCCCGGTACCGGTAGTGCAGGGTCACCCAGAACTCGCCGCGCACATTGCGCAATCGGTAATTCAGCAGGATTTTGATCTGACCATCGTCAACAAAATGGACGTTGACCATGGTTTGACCGTACCCTTGTCTCTGTTGTGCGGTCAGCCTCCTGCATCTGACTTTCGCTGGCCTTGCCCGGTTATTCCCTTTGCGGTCAATGTGGTCCAGTACCCGGTCCCTTCAGGTCAGCGCTGTCTGAATCTCGGCAAAGCCATTCGCAAAGCGATAGAGACCTACGACGACGACCTCAAGGTGCAGATTTGGGGTACGGGTGGCATGAGCCACCAGCTGCAGGGTCCGCGCGCCGGCCTAATCAACCGGGAGTTCGATGCTTCTTTCATGGACCGCATGATTGGCGACCCCGAAGGACAGGCCGGCGTGCCACATATTGACTATGTGCGAGAGGCCGGTAGCGAGGGGATCGAGCTGGTCATGTGGCTGATTGCACGTGGCGCCATGTCGGACCTCCACGGTGGGCCGCCACCCGTCATCAAGCACCGCTTCTACCATGTGCCGGCTTCCAATACGGCGGTTGGGCACCTGATTCTGGAGAATCGATAAATGAGCAAAACCATTAAAGTCGCGC
>JANOLL010000314.1:0-6161 GCA_031419775.1 Polaromonas sp.
GCCCCGGCGAGAAGGGCGGCCAGATTGTGTTTGACGGTACGCCTGAAGATTTAAAGCACGCAGATACGCTGACGGGTGCGTATCTGGGTGCACGCAAGCAGGTCGGTATGGGTTTCAAACGCCCAGTAACTGACAGCACACCGCGATTGATACTTGAAGGCGCACGCGATCACAACCTGAAAAATCTCACGGTTGATTTTCCGCTACAGCGGCTGGTCTGCGTGACAGGCGTGAGTGGTTCGGGCAAGTCCACCTTGATGCAAGATATTCTGGCCCCTGCGTTGCTCCGGCAATTCGGTAAGGCCACTGAAACACCTGGCCAGCACGACAGGCTGATGGGTGCAGACCACCTGACCGATGTGGTGTTTGTGGACCAGTCACCGATTGGTAAAACCGCTCGCTCCAACCCGGCCAGTTATGTCGGTGCCTGGGACGCGGTACGGGAGCTGTTTGCACAGGCGCCACTCGCGCGCCAGCGCAGCTATACCTCGTCGAAGTTCAGCTTCAACAATGGCGACGGACGTTGCCCAACCTGCGGCGGTTCGGGCTTTGAGCATGTCGAAATGCAGTTTTTAAGCGACGTGTACCTGCGTTGTCCCGACTGTGATGGCAAGCGGTACCGGCCAGAAATCCTGGAGGTCACGATCGAGCGTAAAGCTATCGGGCCGGAGGCCACAAAAATCCTGAATGTTGCAGACGTCCTCGACCTTACCGTGAGCGAAGCTGTGCAATTGTTTGGGCAGGATCGCGAGGTGGTGCGCGCGCTGCAACCGATCGTTGATGTCGGGCTGGAATACGTCAAATTGGGTCAGCCGGTGCCCACCCTGTCGGGCGGTGAGGCGCAGCGTCTCAAGCTGGCTGGCTTTCTGGCGGAAGCCAGTAAGTCGTCGGGCAAAAGCCAAAGCGCCAGTCGGCAGGCACTGGCCGTGCGAAAGCCTGGCCGCGGCACACTGTTCCTGTTTGATGAACCCACCACCGGCCTGCACTTTGACGACATCGCCAAACTCATGCGGGCACTGCGCAAGCTGCTCGACGCAGGCCATTCGCTGATCATCATCGAGCACAACCTGGATGTGATCCGCTCCGCCGACTGGATCATTGACCTTGGCCCCGAGGGCGGCGAAGCCGGTGGCTTGCTGGTAGCCGAAGGTACGCCCGAGCAGGTGCGCGAACATCCCACTTCGCATACCGCCCTGGCTTTGCGCGACTATGAAGCAGTAATGAACAAGCTCCATGGCGTGGAGGAGCCGCGCGCCAAGCGCTGGAAAACACGCCCCACATTTTCCAACGACATTCAAATCGTCAACGCCAAGGAAAACAACCTCAAAAGCCTGTCGGTCAATATTCCGCGTGGCAAATTCAATGTCGTTACCGGCGTCTCTGGTTCAGGCAAGTCCACGCTGGCCTTTGATATCCTGTTCAACGAGGGCCAGCGCCGTTATCTTGAATCGCTGAACGCCTATGCGCGCAGCATCGTGCAGCCGGCGGGCCGTCCCGAGGTTGATGCGGTGTATGGCATTCCACCCACTGTGGCCATTGAGCAGCGCCTGTCGCGCGGTGGTCGCAAATCCACCGTCGGAACAACGACCGAAGTCTGGCATTTCTTGCGCCTGCTGTACGTCAAGCTGGGCATTCAGCATTGCACCAAAGACGATGCTGCCGTCATGCCGCAAAGCCCCGAGAGCATTGCTGCGCAGCTTCTGAAAAACTACCGGGGCAAACACATTGGGCTGCTTGCGCCACTGGTGATTGCGCGCAAGGGCGTGTACACCGAGCTCGCCGACTGGGCGCGGCCGCGGGGTTACACACACCTGCGGATTGACGGCGAGTTTTTGCCCACCACTGGTTTCCCGCGCATTGACCGCTTCAAGGAACACACGGTGGAACTGCCGGTTGCCAGCCTGCATATCACGCCAGACAACGAAGCGGCACTGCGGCTGGCGCTCACGGTTGCGCTGCAGCATGGCAAGGGTCAGGTGCATGTGCTGGCCCCGCTGGACGGCCTGCACGGCGCAATGCTGGCCGGTACATCCACCCAGGGCATCGGCAAACTGGAAGCTTTTTCGACCAAGCGCGCCTGTCCGGTTTGTAGCACGTCCTACCCCGAGCTGGACCCGCGCCTGTTCAGCTACAACAGCAAGCACGGCTGGTGTCCCGATTGTGTGGGCACCGGCGTCAAGCTCACCAAAGAGCAGCGCAAGGTGTTTGATGATTCGGTACGCGACGACGACAACAAGGGCAGGGAGCAAAGCTTTGCCGAACCCGAGGTGGAAGACGTGGCGGACACAGCGTGCCCCGGTTGTGCAGGCACACGCCTGAACAAGCAGGCCAGAGCGGTGAAGTTTGCAGGCGTTGGAATTTCAGACATCGCACGGCTTTCGGTGACCGACATTCGCGCCTGGGTAGAGAAGCTCGCCCTGATGGGCCGTGAAGCGGGCATAGCGCGCGACCTGATTCCTGAAATCAAGAGCCGGCTGGAGTTTCTTGAGGATGTGGGCCTGGGCTACCTCACGCTGGACCGCGGTGCGCCTACGCTGTCAGGCGGCGAGGCACAGCGCATCCGGCTGGCCGCGCAACTGGGCAGCAACCTGCAGGGCGTCTGCTACGTGCTGGACGAGCCAACGATTGGCCTGCACCCGCGCGACAACCAGATTTTGTTGCGGGCACTGGGCAAGCTCAGTGAGCGGGGCAATACCCTGGTGGTGGTCGAGCATGACGAGGACACCATCCGGCGGGCCGACAACATCATTGACATCGGGCCAGGCGCGGGCAAGCGCGGCGGCAATCTCGTGGCGCAGGGCAGCGCGGCGCAGTTGTCGGTTGTGCCCGAATCACTTACCGGCCGCTATCTGGCCCATCCGCTGATTCACCCGCTGCATGTACGGCGTGAAACGGTCGCCGGGTCGGTTCCTGAGGCGGTAGATACAACTTTGCCGGCAGATTCGGCTGCGCTTATTGGCAAACCCGTCAGCAAGCAACAAACAACCAGGCTAAAAGCCGCTGCCCTGAAAGCTGCGGCAGCCAGCGCCAGCGTTGCCCACAACGCTGCCCCGGCTACCGCCAGCAAATACACCGACTGGTTAAGCGTCGCCAAGGCTGACCTGCACAACCTCAAGGACGTGACGGTTGACGTACCCCTTTACCGGCTGGTAGCCGTGACTGGCGTGTCTGGCTCCGGCAAGTCAACCCTCGCACGCGACGTACTGCTCACCAATGTTCACGCCGCGGTCATGCAGCGCTCCACCAAAGCGGGCCGCGATGCAGACGATGCAGGCCGCCACCCGGCCTGGACCGGCTGCGACAGCATCACGGGTTACCGGCGGGTCGACCGCGTGCTGGAGGTCGACCAGACCCCGATCGGCAAAACGCCACGGTCTTGCCCGGCGACCTACATCGGCTTTTGGGACACCATCCGCAAGCTGTTTGCCGACACGCTCGAAGCCCGCGCACGCGGATATGCTGCCGGGCGGTTTTCCTTCAACACCGGCGAGGGCCGCTGTCCCACCTGCGAAGGCGCCGGTGTGCGCACCATCGGCATGAGTTTTCTGCCCGATGTGAAAGTGCTGTGTGAGACCTGCCACGGCGCGCGCTTCAATCCGGAAACCCTGGCGGTAACCTGGCGCGGCAAAAGTATTGGCGACGTGCTCAAGATGGAGGTCGACGAAGCGGTAGCCTTTTTCGCCTCCATGCCCAGCATTGGCCATCCGCTGCAGTTGCTCAAGGACGTGGGGCTGGGCTACCTCACACTGGGCCAGCCCTCACCCACACTGAGCGGCGGCGAAGCCCAGCGCATCAAGCTGGTCACGGAGCTGAGCAAGGTGCGCGACGACATCACCCGGCGCGGCCAGAAGGCGCCGCACACGCTGTATGTGCTGGACGAACCCACGGTGGGCCTGCACATGGCCGATGTAGAAAAGCTCATCCATGTGCTGCATCGCCTGGTCAACGGCGGTCACAGCGTGGTGGTGATCGAACACGACCTCGATGTGATTGCTGAAGCCGACTGGGTGATTGACCTTGGGCCAGACGGCGGCAATGCCGGTGGCACTGTGGTGGCCGCTGCGCCGCCAGAAGCCGTGGTTCAGCTTGGTACCCATACGGGTCAAGCTTTACGAAGCGTGCTGGCGCGGGTATGAAGCCTGAGTATGCTATAAAAATAGTAGCAAAATAGGCCCGAATCGATTGGGCTAAGGCCCTAAATGCTTCATAATTCATATGGTTCAGCGGGACCAGTCTTCAGGTGTTCCCCTGATGTGGCGGGCGCACGATTGACGCATGATGTCAGTGGCCAACACCTATTTTGGAGCATTCCATGCAGCGTCGCAAACTCATCAAAACTGCCGCCGTGCTGGCTAGTCCCGTATTGGGCCATCGGGCTTGGGGGCAAGGCAGCTTCCCGTCCAGGCCGATCAAACTCATCATCGCATTCCCGGCGGGCGGGCCGACGGACATCACCATGCGCGCGCTGGCCGACAACGCGTCAAAAATTCTTGGCCAGCCCGTGGTGGTCGAAAACAAGCCGGGTGCAGGTGGCACGCTGCCGGCGCAAACGCTGCAAGGTTCTCCCGCTGACGGTTACACCCTCGCGCAGATTCCGCTGGGCGTGTTTCGCCTGCCCTACACCACCAAGATCAGCTGGGATCCCATCAAGGACCTGGCCTATGTGCTCAACGTGTCAGGTTATGCATTTGGACTCGTCGTACCGGCTGACTCGCCATTGAAAACCTGGACGCACTTTGTCGGTTGGGCCAAGGCCAACCCTGGCAAGCTGAGTTACGGTTCGACTGGCACCCTGACCAGTCCGCACCTGACGATGGAGTTGATTGCCCAAAAACTGGGCATCGAACTGCTGCATGTCCCATACAAGGGCAGCGCGGATTTGATGCAGTCGATTTTGGGCGGCAACATCATGGCGGCGGCAGACTCTACTGGCTTTGCCCCGCAGGTCGAAGCGGGCAAACTGCGGGTGCTCAATACCTGGGGCGCGGAGCGGCTGGCCAAGTTCCCGGACGCGCCGACGCTGAAAGAACTGGGCTTGGAGACGGTGCAAAACTCACCGTTTGGGCTCGCGGCACCGCGTGACACGCCGCCTGCCGTCGTCAAGCGCTTGCATGACGCCTTTAAGCAGGCCATGGAACAGGACAGCTACAAGGCGGCGCTAGCTCGGTACGACATGGTGCCGCTGTACATGAGCTCAGCCGGCTACCTCAAGTTTGCAAAGGAAACCCTGGTGCGCGAAAAAGCCCTCGTGGAAAAGCTTGGCCTAGCCAGGCCGTCCTGATTGCAGCCAAAGCCCTGGCTCCCGCGACCGCGTTGCTTACGACATTGCGACTATCAGCACACCTGAGACGATAAGCAGAATGCCGAGCAGCCTGAACAGCGTCACCGGTTCTCCGAGGGAGAAGCCGACCGCAGCCGACAGCAGAAAGCCGAGACCTACGATCGGGTAGGCTTTGCTCACGTCCCACCGCGACAGCACTGACAGCCAGACCAGTGCGCCCAAGCCATACAGCACGAAGCCGAGTATCAGAAACCGGTTGCTGGCAAAGGCTAAAAAACTCTGCACAAGGCCCCCGGCAGGCATGGAGCCCTTGAGTTCCGTCATGCCGGCTTTTAGCGAAAATTGCGCGGCAACCGACATCAGGATGCTGGTCAAGGCCAGCAAAAAAACTTTCATAGCCTCCCCACTTGGAAAAACTGCGCGATGACCGTGATGCTAACCATGGTGGCAATACAGACCAGGCTGTTGGTGTTGGTCAGCGAATAGACGATGGGGTCATCGTGCATTTCACCCCGCCCGGTCTTGATCCACAACCGGGCGGTCCAGTAAATCATGACCACGGCTGCGCCCCACAGCAGTTGAGGACTGTCGTAGCGTTCTTGCGTTTCGGCTGCATTGATGAACATACCGAATACGACGATAGCTGACAAGGCGCTGCCGACACCTAGCGGCCACAGCACTGGAAGATCGCTCACGTGATAGTCGCGGCCCTTGATGAGCGTACTGCTGCCCTGGCTCAGTGAAACCAGCTCCGCGCAGCGCTTGACTAGCGCCAGACTGAGAAAGATGAATAGTGAAAATGCGGCCAGCCACGAACTGATCTGAACCCCGGCAGCGATCGAACCTGCCAAGATCCGCAAGGTGTAAAGCACTGAGAGGA
>JANOLL010000315.1:0-1863 GCA_031419775.1 Polaromonas sp.
GTCTACCGCGCCCAGGAAAGTAGGCAAGCCCTCGAGCACTGTGACCTCGGAGCCAAGACGGCGCCACACTGAACCCATTTCCAGGCCAATCACACCCGAGCCTATCAAGCCGAGTTTTTTAGGCACCGCAGCCATGCGCAGCGCGCCGTCATTCGAAAGTATGGTTTCTTCGTCAAATGGCGTGCCAGCAAGGGAGCGCGCGTTGGAACCGGTGGCCACAATGATGTGCTTGCCCAAAATCACATCTTCTGCGGCACCCGCAACCTGGATCTCGTAAACGCCGTTGCTGGCAGCCTTGAAAGAGCCTCGCCCATGAAAAAACGCCACCTTGTTTTTTTTGAAGAGATATAAAACTCCTTCGTTGTTCTGCTTCACGACAGAGTCTTTTCGACCAATCATTTTGCCCACGTCCAGATCCAGGCCGCTGACCGAAATGCCGTGATCGGCGAAGTGGTGACTCGCCTGGTCGTAATGCTCCGACGATTGCAGCAGTGCCTTGGAGGGAATGCAGCCGACATTGGTACACGTGCCTCCCAGCGCAGGGCCACCCGCCTGGTTTTTCCATTCGTCAATACAGGCTACGTTAAAACCCAGTTGCGCGGCACGGATGGCAGCAATGTAGCCACCAGGGCCACCGCCGATGACGATCACGTCGAATTGTTTGGACACGGTCGGTTCTTTCAGATATCAAACAGCAGTCGAGCCGGATCTTCCAGCGCCTCTTTCATGGCCACCAGACCCAGTACCGCCTCGCGGCCGTCAATGATGCGGTGGTCATACGACATAGCAAAGTAGTTCATCGGACGAACCACAATCTGGCCGTTCTCAACCACTGCCCGGTCCTTGGTGGCATGCACCCCCAAAATGGCAGACTGTGGCGGGTTGATGATAGGTGTCGACAGCATGGAGCCAAAGGTGCCCCCGTTGCTGATGGAAAAAGTACCGCCCGTCATTTCCTCAATGCCCAATTTGCCGTCGCGAGCCTTGGTACCGTATTCGGCAATTTTCTTCTCGATCTCGGCAAAGCTCATCTGGTCGGCATTGCGCAAAATCGGCACCACCAGGCCACGCGGTGAACCAACGGCAATGCCAATATCAAAGTACCCGTGGTAGACGATGTCGTTACCGTCCACCGACGCATTAAGCATGGGGTATTTCTTCAGTGCATGAACCACGGCTTTGACGAAAAAGCTCATGAAGCCGATCTTGACGCCATGTTCCTTTTCGAACTTCTCCTGGAAGCGCTTGCGCATCTCCATTACCGGAGCCATGTTGACTTCATTGAAGGTCGTGAGGATGGCGTTGGTTGATTGCGACTGCAACAGGCGTTCTGCCACCCGGGCACGCAGTCGACTCATGGGAACACGCTGCTCCGGCCTGTCTCCCAGATCGGAAGGCTTGCTTGACGCCATCACTTGAGGCAAAGAAGTACTGGGGACGCCCGTAGGTATTACGCTAGACGCTCCTGATTTTGGAGCATTCGGCGTGGCTAGAGCACCCAGCACGTCGCCTTTCGTCACCCGCCCGTCCTTGCCGGACCCCGCTACCGAGCCGGCTGCCAGGGTGTTGTCGGCCATGAGTTTGGCGGCGGCAGGCATGGCGACACCCGCCATGGTGCCGCCAGCGGCCGGAGCCGCCTGAGTGGGCGCAGGTGCGCCGACGACTGCCGCCGCAGCGCTCACAGCATTGCCTGCTTTACCTTCACTATCTATCCGCGCAATGACTTGCTCGGCAACGACCGTGCTGCCATCAGCGATCAGCACTTCAACCAGCACACCGGCTGAGGGCGCCGGCACCTCCAGCACGACCTTGTCGGTTTCAATGTCAATCAGGATCTCATCAATCGTGATGGCGTCGCCCACC
>JANOLL010000316.1:0-2257 GCA_031419775.1 Polaromonas sp.
CTTTGAAATCAACTGCTTATGACGGCGGTTTGCCCTTTGCAGGGCGCTGGCAGTAAGGAAGATTTTGAGTTGTGCGTCCGGAAAAATCACGCTGCCCATGTCTCGACCGTCCGCCACCAGACCCGGCAACCTTCTATAACCATGCTGAAGTGCCAAAAGGGCAGTTCGAACCTCGGGATGGGCAGAAACAGTGGATGCGGCCATGCCGGCCGCCTCGGAGCGAATCGCATCTGACACATCCAAGGCATCGAGAAACACTCTGTCTTCATCAAAATGTACCGAGAGATTGCGGGCAATTTGCGCCACGCCCGGTCCGTTACTCAGTTCTACGCCGGCGCGTTCGGCTGCAAACGCGCTCAGTCGGTACAAAGCGCCTGAATCTAGGTAGTGGTAGCCAAGCCGCCGAGCGAGCTGTGACGCCAGCGTGCCTTTGCCTGATGCAGTGGGCCCGTCCACACAAATGACGGGGATAACGTCAGATTCTGCCTCAGTGACCTCAAAAAAGGTCTCGAAGTAATCGGGAAAGGTCTTGGCAACGCATTTGGGGTCCAAAATGCGAATGGGCAGCTGGGCCGGATTGAATGCTGCCAGGGCAAAACACATGGCGATCCGGTGGTCATCGTAAGTATGGATCGGCGCTGTTTGCCAGTCTGAAACGGTTGCAGGCGGCGTGATGGTGAGGTAATCGGATCCCTCCACCACCGTGGCACCGAGTTTTCTTAACTCGCAGGCCATGGCTGCTAGACGGTCTGTTTCCTTGACGCGCCAGCTCGCGATGTTGCGAAGCGTGGTGCTTCCTTTCGCATAAAGCGCCATGACTGCAAGCGTCATGGCTGCATCAGGAATGTGGTTGCAATCCAGATCCAATGCCTTGAGAGGCCAGCCCTGACCCGGTTTGCCACGTGAAACGCGCAGAGAATTGGGCGTCGTTTCAATCTGCGCCCCCATCAGGCGGGCCGCTTCCATAAATTGAATATCGCCCTGTATGGAATCCGCTCCCACACCCAGAATCTCTATGCCGTTTGAGGCGTCAGTCAGCGCAGCGATTGTACCTAGCGCTATAAAATAGCTAGCAGACGATGCGTCGGCTTCGACATGAATTTCACCCGGTGAGTGGTACCTGCTACCGGCTGGAATCGCAAAACTCTGCCAGCCTAGCCGCTCCACTCGAATTCCGAAGCGGGCCAAAAGATTGAGGGTGATTTCAATATACGGTCGGGAGATCAACTCTCCCACGACCTCGATGTGAATGTCCTGATGGGCAACCAGCGGCAAGGCCATCAGCAAGGCAGTTAAAAATTGGCTGGAGACATCGCCCCGAATCCGGATGGGTTTATCGAGCTTGAGTGTTCCAGGGTAGAGGCGTAAAGGTGGATAACCGGGCGTGCCAAGATAGTCAATACCGCAACCGAGTTGCCTGAGGGCATCAACCAGATCACCGATTGGCCGCTCGTGCATGCGCGTGACACCTGACAGCTCAAACTCCCCGCCCAGCAGCGCCAAAGCGGCTGTCAAGGGCCGCATGGCTGTACCGGCGTTGCCCAGGAAGAGCTTGGTGGTCGTGCTTTGCTGGGTTAGCCGTCCGCCCAGGCCGCCGACAGTGACGGTATTACCATCGGTTTGGACGGTACAGCCCAACTGCTGGAGGGCTGTCAACATGACTGCCGTGTCGTCAGACGCCAAGACATCGCGAACGATGGTTGCGCCTTCGCTCAGCGCTGCCAGCAGCAAGACTCGGTTGGAAATACTTTTGGAGCCGGGCAGGCGCACCGTACCCCCCGCACGGGAGAGCGGCGGAATATCCAGATAGGCACTATCGAACATCCCGGAGTCACTTGCGGGATTTGTGCGAGGAAATTCGCCAGTTCGCGCGAGTTTCGCTGGCCTGCTCGATCTGCTGCTCCAAGGCATCGCCATCACCACTCGAAATCAGCTTTTCAAGAGCGTCAAGCGATTGCTGGAAAATTTTGGATTGTTCGAGTAGCTCCTCGCGGTTAGCCACCAGAATATCGCGCCACATTTTGGGGTCACTCGCTGCGATCCGCGAGAAGTCGCGAAAACCCGGTCCTGCCAGAGCCAAAAAGTTTTTGCCCTGGGACTGGCCGCTGATACCGTTCATCAAAGCAAAAGCGATCAGGTGGGGCAGGTGGCTAACGGCTGCATAGGCGGCGTCATGCGCTTGTGGAGACATCTGAACGACATCACAGCCGAGCGCAGTCCAGACCTGGGTCGCTTTGAGCAACTGGGCAGTCAGCGT
>JANOLL010000317.1:0-3163 GCA_031419775.1 Polaromonas sp.
GTTTTTTGCCAGCCGAAGAGCAAACTTTTCACGCAGCTGAACCACGCGCTTCACCCAAGGCACCGCCCGCTCCGGCAACGCCACTGGTACGCGACTACCAGTCCGCACAGTCTCACTCGGTGGCACAACTGCGACAGGCGCTTGCGGCACACGGAGGGAACCAGTCTCGCGCGGCGCAAGCGATGGGCCTGACAGCGCGCCAGTTTAGCTACCGCTTGCAGAAGCTTGGCCTCCACAATGTCGACAATTTGTAGCTATTGTGTCGTTTCTCGCCTGGCTTCATTTTATTGCATTGCTATGATTTTGATAGCATACTTCGCTTGTTTTTATTGGGCTTGAGGCCGATATCTTGATAAAAATGTGTGCCTACGCCTTGCTGGCACGAGGGTTGCAATCTCCAAATTGACGGCATGTGCCGTGACCTCATCTGGAGCTTGCCATGACCACCGATAGCGTTCTCATTTCACCTGAACAACTGTCTGCCATGATGGGAGCAGTACCAGTTGTCATCATTGACACCCGCGATGCCGACACCTACGCAGCAGGTCACTTGCCGGGCGCAGTCAACCTGCGCGAGATCTTCACTTTCCTGGCAACATCCACCGCAGAGGGCCTGACTGCCCTCAAATCGACCTTTGCTGAACACTTTGGCGCGATTGGCTTGTCCGGTAGCGAGACCGCCGTGTTTTATGAAGACGCACTCAACAGCGGCTACGGCCAGTCCTGCCGCGGCTACTATTTGCTGACCTGGCTCGGTTACCCCAAAATCAAGGTGCTCAACGGCGGCTTTTCTTCCTGGAAAGCTCAGGGCATGCCAGTGAGTACCGACATGCCAACGCCGGTCGCAAAAACCTTTCCGTCCAACCTGGTCGGTGCCGACGTGATGCTGACCAAAGACGAGGTGGCCGCCGCGCTGAACACCGACATCAAACTGCTCGACGTGCGTGACATCGACGAGTGGACCGGCGAAAGCTCGTCGCCTTACGGCAAAGACTTCGCGCCGCGCAAGGGCCGCTTGCCAGGCGCCAAATGGATCGAGTGGTACCGCTTCATGAAGCCGTCGGCCCAGGGCCCAGTGTTCAAGTCACCGCTGGAAGTACAAGCCGAATGCGCCACCGCCGGCATTGGCACCGACGACACCGTGTACCTGTACTGCTTCAAGGGCGCGCGCGCGTCCAACACCTTTCTGGCCCTCAAGCAGGCCGGGTTCTCGGATGTGCGAATGTACTTTGGCTCCTGGAACGAATGGTCACGCGACGACGCACTGCCGATCGAAACCGCGGCACCGGTCATCGTATCGAAGGCGCCCGCGCTCGCTCTCGCCGCCTGACGCCTGATGACCTACGCGCCTACCTGAATACACAACAACTTTTTATCCGGAGACACCATGACCGAGGCCCATACCATCGAACCCGCTGCACCCACCACCGTCAAGGCTTACCTCAAGCCGATCGACAGCACCGGACTGGCAGCCTTTGCCGCCAAAGGATGTGCCAACCCGGCCGCACGCGGCACCAACAAGGTCAAAACCGTGATGCAAGGCATGTACCGTTCGTTGAGCTATGTCGGCAACCACCAGCCGGTGGTTGTCGATGAGCCCTTGCATCTGTTTGGCGAAGACACCGCTCCCGCCCCGGGTGAAATCGTCCTGTCTGGCCTGGGCGGTTGCCTGGCGGTGGGCATCACTGCTGTGGCCACCTGGAAGCAGGTCAAGCTTAGCAAGCTCGAGATTTTTGTGGAAGGTGATATCGGCAACCCCGCCGCCTGGGGCGCCGGTGGCGCCTTGAAAGAAGCCCCTGAAATGGGCTTTCAGGCTATCCGTGTAAAGGTTGCGCTGGAAGGCGACGCCTCCAGGGAAGTGCTCGATGAAATCGTCCAGCACGCGAACTTTTACTCGCCAGTGGCCAACAGCATGCGCAACCCGATTGCCTTTGAGATTGGCCTGGCGTAGCGCGCCCCCCACGGTTGCTCGCTTCGCGTAGCTTCCTAGACTTGCTTGAATGAAGGGATCGCCTCCCCGCGTTAAATCAAGCCCCCGTCCCACTTTGGAGTCTGTATGGAAGTACTGGAATACGTTCCCGAAACCCCAGCCGCTGTCGCTGCCGGGAGCAAGGCAGCTGATCTGCTGCAGGCTGTACGCGAGTTGGCCGACGGACAGCTGGCCGAGCTGGCCGACGACATTGACCAGCGCGGCATCTACCCAAAATCCATCCTGCAACGGCTAGGCGAACTGGGCGCCTTGAAGGCGCACCTGGGCCAGCCTGACCGGCCAGCCGACTACGGATTAGCCATCCAGGCCATGACCGAAGTGTCGCGCGTCTGCGGCGCCACTGGTTTCATGGTCTGGTGCCATGACGTCTGCGGCGTCTACATGGAGCAATCCGGCAACCCCGCCATGCTGGGAGACATGCTGGACAAGCACGGTAATGGCCAGAGGCTGGGCGCAACCGGCATGTCCAACCCCATGAAAACCTTTGCCGGCATCGAGACCTTCTTGTTGCATGCTAAAAAAACGGATGGGGGCTATCGGGTCAACGGCACGTTGCCCTGGGTCAGCAACCTTGGTCCTGACCATTATTTTGGTGCCGTAGCCGACTTGGAAAACCCCGACGACGCGAGTGCGCCCAAGTCAGAAGTGATGTTCCTGATCCATTGCGACGCACCCGGCGTCGAATTGCGCAATTGCCCGTCGTTTTCAGCAATGGAAGGCACCAACACCTGGGCGGTGCGTTTGACCGATTACTTCGTCGGCGCCGACCAGCTGATTGCCGACCCGGTGCGCCCCTTCATCGGCCGAATTCGCGCGGCCTTCATCCTGTTGCAGACAGGTATGGGCCTGGGCGTCGCACAAGGCGCAATTGACTCGATGTGGCAGGTCGAGCGGACGCTGGGCCACGTCAACGAGTTTCTCGATGACCGGCCAGATGATTTGCAAGCCGAGCTCGATGAGTTGACGGCCCGCATCATGGCGCTGGCCAAAACACCGTTTGGCAGCGACAAGGAATTTTTAATCGATGTCCTGGATGCGCGTGCCCACGCTTCCGAACTGGCGCTTCGTGCGGCCCAGTCAGCCTTGTTGCACCAGGGCGCTCGCGGCTACCTGATGAGTTCGAGTGTCCAGCGGCGCGTGCGAGAGTCGCACTTTGTCGCCATCGTCACCCCC
>JANOLL010000318.1:0-3668 GCA_031419775.1 Polaromonas sp.
CGGTGTGTTTGACAATGGCTTCGCGTATGGTCAGACGCTCAAACGACGCGGTCAGGTCCACCGCTTTGCCGCCATAGCTCAGTTGCAGCGAGCCGGCCACTTTTTGCGCCACATCGCGAATCAGTGACTCGGTGTAGCGCATCAGGTCGTTGTAGTCCCACCAGGCGGCGTAGAACTCCATCATGGTGAACTCGGGGTTGTGCCGCACGCTAATGCCTTCGTTGCGGTAGCTGCGGTTGATCTCAAACACGCGCTCAAAGCCACCAACGATGAGGCGCTTCAAATACAGTTCAGGCGCGATACGCAAAAACATTTCCTGGTCCAGCGCGTTGTGATGCGTCTTGAAAGGCTTGGCATTGGCGCCGCCCGGAATCGGATGCAGCATCGGCGTTTCGACTTCCAGAAAGTCGTTGGCCACCATGAACTCGCGGATGCTGGTCACCGCCTTGCTGCGCGACACGAAGCGTTTTCGGGCCGCCTCGTCCATGATCAGATCCACATAGCGCTGGCGATATTTAACCTCCTGATCGGCCATCCCGTGAAACTTGTCAGGTAGCGGGCGCAGGCTTTTGGTGACCAGGCGAATAGCGGTGGCATGAATCGACAACTCGCCGGTTTTGGTCTTGAAGAGCGCTCCCGTCGCGGCCACGATGTCGCCCAGGTCCCAGTGCTTGAACGCGTTGTGCACCTCTTCGCCGACGCCTTCATTGTTGATGTAGACCTGAATGCGACCATGCGATGAGCCGAAGGAAGCGTCTTGCAACGTGGCAAAACTGGCCTTGCCCATCACACGTTTGAGCATCATGCGGCCCGCCACGCTGACGGTTACGGCCAGTGACTCAAGCTCTTCCTTGGACCGGCCGTCGTACGCGGCAAACAGCGCTTCAGCGCGGTGCTGGGGCTTGACGTCATTAGGAAAAGCGATGCCGGCAGCCCGAAGTGCCTTGAGCTTTTCGCGGCGCTCAATGATGAGTTGGTTGTCATCTATTGCAACGGCTGGCAGCTTTTCGGATGGCGTGGGGCTAGGGAAAGGTTTCATTATGGGGAATATCCGGTCGGGTTGGCAAAGTGCGCGCCGGGAGGTGGGGTTGATTTGACGCCAAGCCTTTGATTTTAAGTTTTTAAGCGCCGGCTTTACCGGTTTCCCCCTCGATAATCCCGACGATGTATCTACGTGCGGGTGTTTTGTCCCTGGGTTTGCTGGTTCTCAGCCGTGTTATGGGCCTGTTTCGGGAGTCGGCCCAGGCTGCCGCATTCGGATCGACCGGCCTGGGTGACGCCGTGATTGTGATGTTCACCCTGCCCGATTTGTTGGTCAGTATGGTGTTTGGCGGTGCTTTGTCGTATGTGTTGTTGCCCTTGTGGGCCCAGCAGAGCGAGGCTCAGCGGCATGCCAGCCAGCAAAAAGTAGGTCGTGTGCTGTTGCTCACGAGCCTGCTGATGGGGGCAGCGATCTGGCTGCTTCGTGATGTTGTAGGCAGAGCCTTGGCACCCGGTTTGAGGGGCGAGATGCAAGCTCTAGCTTCTACGTCACTGGTTTGGAGCGCGGCAGTGTTGCCGCTTGCCGTGCTGGCGACACTCTGGGCGACGCGGCTGCAACATGAACGTGACTTTGTCGGAATGTATGCCGGCAATCTGCTGGTGAATGCGCTGCTGGTACTAGCGTTGCTCATCGTCGCCAGCCTCAGCATGGGCGCCCACAGCATGCTGATTCTGGGTGTTTTTCTGGCCCTTGCCATGCTGGCGCGGCTGGCCTGGCTTTATTGGCGATTGCCCAAAGCACCGGTCCAAACGCAGGCACTGCCCTTGCCCGGGGTTGGCATTTGGCTGTGGGCGGGCCTTTCCTCTGGTTTACTGCTGTTGCTGCCCTTGATCGCCAGGAGTCTGGCCTCGCAGTCTGGAGAAGGCGCACTGGCCAACTTCAATTACGCCTGGAAGCTCATTGAACTGCCTTTGGTGCTGTTGATTCAACTGGTTGCCAGCCTGGCATTTCCAGCCATCACGCGAACCGAGGCGGGGTCTGCAGAGCGACAGCAGGCCCTGCAGACTGCGTTCTTGCTGGCCTGGACGCTGGCCTGTGCAGCCGTGACCGTGGTGGCCATTTTTTCGTTACCGATCGCCGGGCTACTGTTCGGCTGGGGCCGAATGGACGCCTCGCACTTGTCAGTAATTGCCGATTGGAGTGCGGTAGGTGTCTGGTCGTTGCTCCCACAAGCTTTAATAGCGGTGGTGCTGGCCTTGATGGCGATTTCGCATCAGATGCACGTAGCGGCCTGGGCGTATGTAGCCGGAGTGGTCGTGCTGGCTACCGCTGGCTGGGCGGGTTTGTCGGGCGGTGGCGCAGTGATGGGGGCCCTCAATGCTGTATTGAGTGCCGTGGGGCTGGTGTTGTTGGTGAGCCAGCGCCGCCAGCTGTCAGGCGTCCTGGCATGGCCTGCCATGCTAATGCCATTACTGATTTGCCTCATGCTGGTGTGGCGTCGGGCCTGGTTTGCAGACCTGGATTTGGTTTGGTCCGTGTTGCTGGCGCTGCTGTGTGCGATGTTGGTGTGCGCCAGCGCAGTGCTGGCCAGTCCCCTGCTGCGAGCGCGGCTGCGCCGGATTCGACCCGGAACCAATCGGGGTTCGGCGGACATCGCCCGATAATGGCAGCAGCTTTTTCATGATTGATCTGATCACCCTTACCAACGATACAGACGTGGCGGCGCGGTGCGACGCCTTGCCTGGCATGCGCCTGTTTGTAGACCTGGAGCGCAACGGAAAGGCTGAACGCCAGGCTGGGCGCAACACCTTTATCAGTACACATCAGGTTGCCGATATATCCCGGGTTAGGGCGGTCCTGAAGCATTCGCGCCTGATGGTACGGGTCAATCCTTGTGAAATCGACAAGCTTGAATCAACTCGCCGGGAAATTGACGAGGTTA
This sequence comes from Polaromonas sp., assembly GCA_031419775.1. Classification (GTDB taxonomy): domain Bacteria; phylum Pseudomonadota; class Gammaproteobacteria; order Burkholderiales; family Burkholderiaceae_C; genus Polaromonas. The sequence continues at coordinate 2,925 of JANOLL010000318.1, forward strand.
TTTCGCAGGGTGCCGATTTACTGATGCTTCCGATGTTCACCTCCGCCCAGCCACTGCAGGCCTTCGCAGCGCTGGTCGCTGGACGGGTGCCGGTGGTACCACTGTTGGAGACGGCTGGTGCACTGGCGTCGCTCAACGAGTGGATAGACACGCCGGGTATAGAAGAGGTTTTCGTGGGGCTTAATGATTTGCATATTTCACTGGGTTGCCGCTTCATGTTCGAGCCATTGGCTCTGGGCCATGTGGACCGCGTAGCCAGGGCTACCCTGCAGCGGGGACTTCGGTTTGGCTTTGGCGGAATTGCGCGAGCCCATGAAGGCTTGCTGCCCGGGCGTGATGTTTTGGCAGAGCATGTCCGGCTGGGCTCGCAGGCCGTGATTTTGTCGCGTACTTTCAACCGTCCTGATGGTGAAACTTCTTTCGAGCAGGCGGTGGCCGATCTTCGCGAGGCCGAGCAAAGCTTGGCCCAGCGTACCGCCCAGCAGACCGAGGCAGACCACTTGCGCGTATCTGCCTTGATTCGGCAACTGGCCGGACCCGCCGGCCCGACGCCATGAAGCGGTTGATGGACATTGTCATGTCACTGCTGGCGCTGGTCGTGCTCAGTCCGGTCTTTGTGCTGACTGCTGTCGCGATTGCCCTGGAAAGCGGGTTTCCCGTGTTTTTCAGCCAGACTCGGCTGGGATTGGGTGGGCGTGAGTTCGACATGCTGAAATTTCGCAGTATGCGTAAAAATGCTGCAAC
>JANOLL010000319.1:0-2618 GCA_031419775.1 Polaromonas sp.
TACACGGCCGAGTTTTTCTGCGCCAACATGACGGTGGAGATGGACGACACCGACAAGCTCAAGATTTTGTTTGGCGACGCACAAAAAATGGGCATCACCTTCGAGTCGCCAGATGTGAACCGCGGCCATTACCGTTTTGAACCGATCACCGACCAGAGCATCCGTTACGGTCTGGGCGCTGTCAAAGGCACTGGCCAGCAGGCGATCGCAGCCATCGTCGCGGCGCGAGAAGAGGGCGGGGTATTTACCTCCTTTTATGACTTTTGTGTGCGGGTTGACAAGTCAAAACTCAACAAGCGCACGGTGGAAGCCCTGATCAAGGCCGGCGCTTTTGACAACCTGCATTTGAACCGGGCCGAACTGCTGGCGTCGGTGGATCGGGCTTTTGAGTTTGCGGCAGCGACCCAGGCCAATGCCAACCAGGGCGGCTTGTTTGACATGGACTCGCATGCCGCCAGCACCCAGGAGCCACCCTTGGTCGCTGCAGTGCCGCTGGGCATCAAGGCGCGTCTGGTGCTGGAAAAAACCGCTGTAGGCTTTTATTTGTCGGGTCATCTGTTTGACGAGGTGGAACGCGAAGTACGCCAGTTTGCCAAGCGCAAGATTGAAGACCTGATCGATTCGCGGGAGCAACAGCTGCTAGGCGCCATCGTCAGCGACCTGCGTGTCATCAACGGCCAGCGCGGCAAGTTGGCGCTGTTCAAGCTCGATGACAAGACCGCCATGATCGAAGCCACTGCCGATGAAGCCGTGTTCAATGCCAACCGTCATTTGCTCAAGGACGACGAGCTGGTGATCGTGCAGGGTGTGCTGCAGCCCGACCGGTTTTCGGGCGGCTACCGGCTGAAGGTTTCACAGGTCTGGGATCTGGAGACGGCTCGCTGCAAGTTTGGAAAATACCTGCGGGTTGCCGTGAATGGCAAGGCACCCGATATTTCCCGGCTGGTCCATGATTTTCCGCCGCGTCGTGAAATGACCGATCAGGGCGAACTGTTGCGTGGGCTGCCGGTTCGGCTCAGTGTGGTACGAGACGAGGTCAGTGCCGAAATGGCATTGGGTGACTCTGCCCGGTTTTACCCGACCGATGCGGCACTTGCCAGCTGGATGGCGCAGGCCGATCAAGGGCTTGCCAGTATCGTTTATGAATAAAAAGTGGCTCTAGCCCGGGAAATTATTGCATCCGCAGCTATTAAAAATATAGCAAACAGATTTTTTCTGCGCTAGCCTCTAGCCCGCATTTCGATGATCAGGATGGTGTCCGGGATGCGACCGTCAATGTCGCGCGGCATCACGCGGGTCCGGATGATGGCATTGATCGCCGCATCATCCCAGTTTTTGTTGCCGCTCGACTGCACCAGACGCTGGCTGATCACGGTGCCGTCCAGCGTCACGCGCACCTCCACCGTGGCGACCGGGTTGCCGATGATTTCTTCGGTATAGACCACGTTGGGCCGGATGGCAGCGCGTAACCTGCCGCCATAGCTGGCTGAAGGGCCGCTGGATTTGAGCGCGCTGCCGGTGTCTTTTGCGCTGCCGTTCGCGCCGGCCAGACCCATCATGCGGTTAATCGCTTCCTGGCGCTGTTTGACCGCCTCCGCTTGGGCCAGTTTGTCTTTATCCTGCTGCCGTGCGAGTTTTTGGGCCTCGCTTTTTTTGGCTTCGCTCAGGGCCAACAGCCTGGCCTGGTCATCCCGGGCTTGCCGTTCGCGCTCCTTGTCACGCTCCCTCTTGGCCAGCGCCTGCGCCCGCTTGGCCTCATCTTCTTTTTGTTGTGCCAGCCGCTTGCGCCTTTTTTCGTCTTCCAGCGCAATATCCACCTCGGGCGTTGCCGGGGCCACTTTAGGTTCAGCTTCCCTGGGCATCGCTTGCGGCTGCGTGACTGGCGCTGTCTCCATCAGGCGGGGTGCGACCTGCTGGGGCAGCGCAGACCAGATTTCGGCGTCGTAGGTGACCGAGCGATCACTGCGTTTCCAGTTCACGCCCCAGGTCAGGGCGAGTATGAGCAGCGCATGCGCCAGCAATGCCAGAGCGAATGCGGGTCCCGAGCCTTTGTCACGAGGCGGGCCGAACTCAATTCTTTCGGTGACACTTGACATAAAACAGCTTGTGCAGTCGGCTAGTTACCGGTTTGAACCGACAGGCCGATTCGAGTGATGCCGGCTTTTTGCAGTCTGTCCATCACCTGCACCACAGTTTCGTATTTGATGGTTTTGTCGGCGCTGATCACCACCGGTACGGCTTGCGCCCCGGGCGTGCTGACCTTGACGGCCGGCTCCAGCTTGACAATATCGCTGACCAAATTGCCCATGGTGCTGGGTACCGCATTGGCCTTGAGCTTGATCTGCACGGCCTCGTCCTTGCCGATCAAGATCTGCACCGGATTTATCGGCTGGCTGGGCGCTTTGCCAACCTTGGGCAGCGCAATCATGCTGGGCGTGATCAAGGGCGCTGTCACCATAAAGATGATCAGCAGCACCAGCATCACGTCGATGAAGGGCACCATATTGATTTCACTGATGTTGCGGCGGCCACGCCCACGGGATGAGACGGCGGGCATTACCATCTTCCTCAGTGGCCGGAGGGCGACTGGGCCCCCAGATTGCGTTGAAGAATGTTTG
>JANOLL010000320.1:0-3799 GCA_031419775.1 Polaromonas sp.
AACATAGAGCGTAATCGCCGGGTTTTTCAACTCGCCATTGGGCTCAAATGCGATGGTGGTGGTCACGCCCTTGAAGTTGGTTTTGATTAGCTCGGGGGTATACACCTTGGGATCGGTGGAATTGGCCCGTTTCATGGCATCGATCAGAACGAAAGTCGCGTCGTAGGTATAGGGGCTGTATAGATGGAACTGCTTGGGATATTTGGCTTCGTAGCGTTTCATCCAGGCTTCGCCACCTGGCATTTTGGCCAGCGATGAACCGCCCTCAGCGCACACCACATTTCCGATAGTCTTGGCACCCCCAGCCAGCTTGGCGACCTCTGCGGTACAGATGCCGTCACCCCCGAAATACTTGACGTTGTTCATGCCCAGTTGTTCCATCTGGCGCAGCATCGGGCCGGCCTGGGGGTCCATGCCACCATAAAAAATCGCGTCTGGATTCTTGGACTTGACTGCCGTCAGAATGGCCATGAAGTCTGTTGCTTTATCTGTGGTGAACTGTTCGTCCACCACCGTCAGGCCTTTGGTCAGCGCGGTGCGCTTGAAGACTTCGGCAACGCCTTGTCCGTAAGCGGTGCGGTCATCAATGATGGCCACGCGCTTAATCTTGAGCGCGTCTGCAGCGTAGAAAGCCAGGCCTGCGCCTAAAGCGTTGTCGTTGGCGATGATGCGATACGTGGTTTTGTACCCAGGCTTGGTCAGATTGGGATTGGTGGCGGCGCCCGTGACGTGCGGAATGCCGCAATCGTTATAAACTTTGGCGGCTGGAATGGTGGTACCGGAATTCAGGTGACCGACCACACCGGCGACTTTGGCATCGCACAGTTTTTGTGCGGCGGCCGTGCCCTGTTTTGGATCAGCTGCATCGTCTTCGGCAACAATTTCGAACTTTATTTTTTTTCCGCCAATCACAATGTTTTGTGCATTGAGGTCTTCCAGCGCCATACGCACGCCGTTTTCATTGTCCTTGCCGTAATGGGCCTGCGAGCCAGATAGTGGTGCCACATGTCCAATCTTGACCACGGTTTCCTGGGCGTGGGCCATGCCGGCTAATGTGGCCAAGGTTGCCACTGCTGTCAGTCCTGATTTCATTTGCATCAATTCACTCCGGTTTTGAAAATTTAAAACTACTGGTGGAGAACAGGTCACTGCTCCGCGGACCAAAAGATATCGCAATTTTCGCGCCCACACCATAGTGTGCGCCCTAGGTTGCCGTCAGACGGCGGCGGGCGGCCCAGCGTTACCGCGTAGGTCATTTATGCAGAGCCCGCCAAGCCAGAAAGATCATGTTTTTGGAGGGCATAACCCCGGTCACGGTAGTGCTTCCATCGGCTGCGGCCCAAAAGGCGGTCCTCATCTTGGGCGGAAACCACTTCAATCAGGCGGTGAAAACGTTCGAAATCTGCTGGCACGCGCTGGCCTAGATTAATCAACAAACTGTCGACGGGGCCGGCGCAAACCTGTTCAGCCAACACAATCGGAGAGGCTGCCAGATTGCGTGAATCAGCAGTTCCCAGGCAATGCGGCAAAAACTCTGACGGAGAAAAGGTCCACAAGAACTGGTCGAGCTTGGCGAGCAGATCGGGTTCTGCAGTGACCACTGCACGTTCACCAGCTCGGTAAATTTTGCGCAGCAGGCGACTGCAATACCCCAGCTTGTCCGGCGTATTGAAGTGAAATTCAATCGCCGTCATGCCAGGCCGGTTCTGCCTTTGCCAGCTGTCCGGCGAGCCCGCTGTGGCTTGTCATTGACTGGCACTGCAGCCACACCCAACAAATAATCCACCAGCAAGGGCACGGGACGGCCCGTCGCACCCTTGGCGGCGCCGCCCTTCCAAGCCGTTCCAGCAATATCCAGATGGGCCCATGGGAATTTTTTGGCGAAACGTTGCAAAAACTTGGCCGCTGTGATGGCCCCGCCGGCACGACCAGCAATATTGGCCACGTCGGCAAAGTTAGTTTTCAATCCATCAGCGTAGTCGTCATCGAGCGGCATACGCCAGCAAAGGTCGAGCGAAGATTCCCCGGCGTCCAGCAGTGACTTGGCCAAACCCTCGTCACTGGCAAACAGGCCACTGCGCACATTTCCGAGCGCCACCACACAGGCTCCGGTAAGCGTCGCGATGTCCACCACTGCCTGCGGCTTGAAGCGTTCCGCATAGGTCAGGGCGTCACACAACACCAGCCTACCCTCGGCATCGGTATTGAGAATTTCGATGGTCTGGCCACTCATGCTGGTCACCACATCTCCGGGCTTGACAGCACGTCCGTCAGGCATGTTTTCACAAGTCGGGATCAAGCCAACCACGTTGATGGTCGGTTTCAGTTCAGCCAGCACGCGAAAGGTACCCAACACACTCGCTGCACCACACATGTCAAACTTCATTTCATCCATTTCAGCGGCTGGCTTGATGGAAATGCCGCCGGTATCAAAGGTGATGCCTTTTCCCACCAACACTACGGGCGGTGCGCCTTTCGCAGCACCGTCATAACGCAGCACGATGAATCGGAGGGGCTCATCCGAGCCCTTTGCAACCGCCATGAATGAGCCCATGCCAAGGGCCGCGACATCTTTCGGACCAAAAATATCAACCTTGATTCCGGCCAGCTTGCCCAACTCCCTGGCTGCGCCGGCCAGTAAGGTGGGCGTGGCATGGTTGGACGGGCGATTGGCCCACTCTTTGGCAAATGCCAGCCCTTTGACCAACGCCACACCTTCTTCAAAAGCCGATTTAGCGGCCGCCGCATGGGGCACCGCCAGTGTTACCTTCTCGACGCCGGCGGGCGGCGACTTGGACTTGGTAAAGCTGTACACATAGCCCCCTTCGCCGCATGCGATCACGGCTGTCCGGATTAGAGCTTCTGGCTCCCGTAATGCCCGCAAACTCACAACGATGCGTCGCGACGCACCGGCGTGGCCGTTTTTGAAACTGCTCATCGCCGTGACAACCGCGGTGCGTAGACTTTTTGCGCTGCCGTCTCCTACGCCCACCAGCACCAGTCGGGTGGCCGTTATGCCTGCCGCGCGGTAACAGCTAAGGAGTTTTCCTGTCTTGCAGTCAAAGTCGCCAGATTTGATTGCCAGCTTTGCCATTCGGGTGGCCGGATCATCGCTTTCGTCCAAAGCCTGCGAGTCTTCAGGCACCAGCAGCACCAGGGCATCACATTTTTCGGCGCAAAGGCGGGCAGGAGTCAATGTTTTGAGTTCGAAGTCCATAATTCAGCTCAGTCTGATCAGCAAGTGAAGAAATAAAACGCGGCCGCGCACCTTTTTCGTCGATGTTATTCCAATCTTCCATTCGCAGAGAGCTGGGGCGCAGTTTCGGGGCCACTCTGGTGGTGCTGCTCACTATCGTTTTGACCATCGTGCTGATTCGGACCCTTGGGCAGGCCTCCCGCGGCGTCATCAACCCGCAGGACGTCATGCTATTCATGGCCTATGCGACCCTGGGCCGGCTCCCCACCATCCTGACTCTGTCGCTCTTTATTGCCATGGTGGGCACCTTGTCCCGGATGTACCGCGACAGCGAAATGGTGATCTGGTTCACCAGCGGCGAGAGCCTGATGAGCTTTCTCAAGCCACTGTTTCGATTTGCCTGGCCGGTGTTGCTGATCATCCTGGTAGCGTCCTTGTTCGTCTGGCCCTGGACCAACCAGCAAACCCGAGACATGCAGGAGCGCTACGGTAATCGAAGCGACCTTGACAGGGTTGCGCCGGGCCAGTTCCAGGAATCATCCAATGGCACGCGGGTTTTTTTCATTGATCGGGAAACTTCGATCGATCGGAAGTCCACCAACA
>JANOLL010000321.1:0-4289 GCA_031419775.1 Polaromonas sp.
GCCCAGGCGAAATAAGCGCCGTTCGCTATCGTTTGTATAGCGAACTATTTTCCGAGCTGTCGCAGAGCCGCTTCTGAAGGGTTCAACCTAGCCGAGCAGGCGGGCCAGCGTCAGCAAGGCCAGCAGCAGCATCCACAGCACTACAGACCGCCACACCAGCCCCACAATACTGCGCAGGTGGGCCACCTCGGGTTCGCGACCAGGCGATAGCTCACCCAAACCAACTTTCCCATCGGGTGCCAGCGCTACGCTGTCGAAGCCGCCCAATCGGACATTGACAGCACCCGATGTTGCAGCCAGAACCACACCATCGTTGCGGCTGGCAGACGCGACCGGCTCATCTGCCGGAAAACGCTGCGAATAATGGCGCCATGCATCGATGGCATCCTCGAAACTCCCGACCACTGCAAAGCCAATAGCCGTGACGCGGGCCGGCAAAAAATCAATCACGCCCCATGCCTGGGACGCCGCCGCCTGCAGGGCCGGACTGGCCCCTTCGCCCACGGCTACTGCCGACTGGCTTTTAAACAACCAGTAACGCGCCACAAATTCGCTCATGCGGTACATCACCGCACCCGCGGGGCCCAGGCCCAGTGCGGCCAGCACCGAAAACCAGCCCAACACGCCAAACACGTGCCGGTGCGCCGCCAGCACCGAATACTCAATCACATGACGCACGATTTCACTGCGCGGCAGGTCACTCGCCCTGACCTGGCGCCATTGGGCCAATAGTTCGCGGGCGTTATCTTCGTCACCATCATCCAGAGCATCTCGAATATCGGTGAAGTAATGGCTGAATTGCCGAAACCCGAGGGTGACATAGAGGATCGCCATGCTCCACGCAAAAGCCAGCAGCACGTTGACCCGCCAGAGCAGCCAGTACATCACCATGGTGAGCAGGGCAGGAAGCACCACGACAACGGTCCAGACGATCCAGCCATGATGCGTCTGACCGGCATCGAGGTTGCGACTGGCCCACCGCGCCCAACGCCTGAAACCCGCATGAATCCAGTTACGACGAGCCAATGGTCGGGCCTGCTCGATCAGGAGCGCGAACAAAACAGCAAGAAAGCTCATGCCAAATGATAACGGTGCGGGCCGCAAGCTTCCCGGCCTGATCAACCTGCGCCAGACGCGGCTTCAGGCAATCAGAAAACGGTACAGATTGCGCAGCATGCCTGCCGTGGCGCCCCAGATGTAACGCTCGGTTGGCTCTGTCTCATTCCCGTCTGCTACTGGATGAACATAGGGCATGGACAGCCACTGGCGCAGCACGCCATCAAATTCCTTGGCATGGCGCCTGTGGTTGGCAGGATTCATCAGATACGCCAGCGGGACTTCGAAAACATCGGCCACCTCTGCCGGATTAGGCTGCAGCACAAAGCCGGGCTGCACCAGTGCCACGACGGGTGTGATGATAAAGGCCGTTCCCGTGACATACAGCGGCAAGGCGCCCAGCACCTCGACATGATTGCCGGGCAGACCTATTTCCTCGTGCGCTTCACGCAGTGCGGTGTGCGTGGCATCCGAATCGGTGTCGTCAGTCCTTCCCCCGGGAAAGGCAATTTGACCCGAGTGGGTAGACAGGTTGGTGGTTCGCTGGGTCAGCAGGAGCGTGAGTTCGTCGCGCATGACCAGCGGAATCAGGACGGCAGCCAATGCCGGCTCACGGTCCTCAAATTTCTTTTCAACGCTGTGCTCGGGCGTCCAGACTGGAGGGTTCATAAAACGCTCCCGCAGCCAGGTTGGCGTCAAACGTGCCTGCGGCACCACTTCGAGGTGGTCATCAATGCCCTGCACCGGGATGCTGCGGGGATCAAATTTGGGCAGGGGCTTGGTGAAATTCATGGGCAATGCGGACCGACTGGAAATCGTAGCAGGCAAAAAAAAGCCGCCCAGGAGAGCGGCTTTTTTTGACCTTCGGGCCAGGTTCAGGCAGCTTTGGCGCCCAGCTTTTCCTTGATACGCGCCGACTTACCGCTGCGGCTACGCAGATAGTAGAGCTTGGCACGGCGCACATCACCGCGGCGCTTGACTTCAATCTTGGCGATCAACGGGCTGTACACCTGGAAGGTACGCTCAACGCCTTCGCCATTTGAAATCTTGCGCACAATAAAGCTTGAATTAAGGCCGCGATTACGCTTGGCAATCACCACACCTTCAAAAGCCTGCACACGTTTACGGGTACCCTCGACCACGTTCACGCTAACAATGACGGTGTCACCGGGTGCGTAAACCGGAATGGTTTTGTTGAGACGGGCAATTTCTTCCTGCTCAAGGGTTTGAATCAGATTCATCAAAGTTCCATCTCGCCATGTTGGCATCTTTTTCGTTCATACACGCGCTACGCTAAAGACCGCAAATCCAGTAACACTCAGAGGTGTAGGGCGTGGTTGCAGTGGCCGCCAGAGGATCGAAAAGCCTCTGATTATAGCCATTTATCGGCTTGACCCCGACTCGCTCGGCAAACCAGCCAGAAACGCCTCGTCCCACGCACTCAATCGGCCTGCCAATCTGGCCCGTTGCAACAAATCGGGACGGTTTTGACGCGTCAGGGCCAGCCGCTGCTGCCTTCGCCATTGCTCGATCTGCCCATGGTTACCCGACATCAGAGCGGCCGGTACCCCGTGGTCGTGCCACATTTCAGGCCGGGTGTAGTGCGGGCAGTCCAGCAAGCCGTCGAGTTCGATGTTGAAACTGTCCAACTGGTGGCTGCCCGCGTCGTTCAATACCCCAGGCTGAAGCCGGGCCACGGCGTCGAGCAAGGCGATGGCCGCAATCTCGCCCCCAGACAGCACAAAGTCGCCTAGGCTGATCTGATGGTCAACATAGCTATCAATAAAGCGCTGGTCCAGACCCTCGTAGCGACCGCAAATCAGCACCGCGCCTCCACTCGATGACCAGCCCTCCACACCAGCGTGATCCAGAACGGCACCGACCGGGGAAAAAAGCACTACTGGCGCTATCGGGGCGGCACATGCCTCACGCTCCGAGCGCACGGCTTGCAAGCACAGCGCGAGCGGCTCCGCCAACATGACCATGCCTGGTCCACCGCCAAACGGCCTGTCGTCAACGCGTCGGTAGTTGCCTTCGGCATAGTCGCGCAGGTTCCACAATTTAAGGTCTACCAGACCCGACTCAAATGCGCGGCGGGTCACGCCACTTACTAAAAACGGCGCAAAAAGCTCGGGAAAAAGGGTGATGACATCAAATCGCATGGCTGCAATTTTGCGCGTGAAAAGTGCTTCCGGACAATCCGGAAAGATTCCTGCCCGGGCTAGTAGTCCGGCTGCCAGTCCACGCTGATACGTTTGCCCGCGATGTCCACCGCATCAACATAGGCCGAGACGAACGGGATCATGCGTTCATGGGTCGTTTTCGTCCCGTCTTGCAGGACGGTCGTGTATTCCACACACAGCACCGACTGGGGTCCAGTAGCCATGAGATCACGTACACAGCCCAGCGCCACACCTTCGCGATTGACGACTTCCAGGCCAATCAGATCGACCCAATAGTATTCGTCTTTGGATGCGGCAGGAAAAACGCTGCGCGGCAGAAATATCCGCGCGCCACGCAGAGCTTCGGCGGCGGTTCTATCGTCCAGTCCGTCCATCTTGGCAACCACCGAGTCCGAATGCGTTTTGACCTCATCTACCCGGATCACGACGGTGCCCGAAAAGGCACTGAAACCTGGGCGAAATTTGGGGTCGGGCGCTTGCTGAAACCTTGACGTCGACGAAAAAAGCGCCTCGGGGTCGGAGCTGTGAGGTAGAACTTTCAGCCAACCTTTGACGCCCCATGCATCGAGGACACGACCCACCTCGATGGCGTCATCGGGCAAACCAGACGGATTCAGGCTAAGCATAAATGGACGTCACAAACTCAGTGCCCGTCAGGCGCTGCCCACGATGAGGACTTGGTTTCCCCTGGCGCGACCCAACGGGAAATAGTCATTCAGGTGTCAGGCGGCCTTGGCAGCAGCCGTCGCGCCCTGCTTGATCAGTCGCTCGACGGTGGGAGACGCCTGTGCGCCAACACCGATCCAGTGGGTCAAGCGGTCTTGCATGATGCGCAGACCTTCTTCGCCACCTTTGGCAATCGGATTGTAAAAACCGATGCGCTCAATGAAGCGACCATCCCGGCGAACGCGCTTGTCTGCCACGACGATGTTGAAAAATGGACGGTGCTTGGAACCGCCGCGTGCAAGTCGGATGACGACCATGATTTATCCTTGGGTGGCGGGGTAAAGCAGTCAAACTGCGCACCCCAATGTTTCCTGCAGCGATTGA
>JANOLL010000322.1:0-8169 GCA_031419775.1 Polaromonas sp.
GTGTTTCGCAACATCCAGATGAGCTGGACGCCGCTGGACGCCAGCGCGCTCAGCCCGTGGATGCAGCTGTGGCACAACGCGCGGCGCTGGATCGGTTAGCGCCTGGCGTGCACGATTTTTGCAAGACAACTTATTTTTTAGGAAAGAACGCACGATGAAAAGATTACTCACGGCTTGTCTGCTCGGATGGACCGGATTGGTCTCGGGGCCGCTGGTCCATGCCCAGGCCTATCCAAGCAAACCCGTGCGTCTGGTGGTGCCCTTTCCAGCCGGGGGCGCGACCGATACGCTGGCGCGCACCATTAGCCAGAAAGCGTCGGAAAAACTGGGCCAACAGATCGTGATCGACAACCGACCGGGGGCGGGCGGCACGATTGGTTCTGACCTGGTGGCCAAAGCCGCGCCGGATGGCTATACGCTGCTGATTGCTACCGGCAGCACCCATTCGATCGGGCCGGTGGTGAATTCGAAAATTCCATACAAGGTGGAGAGGGACTTTGTACCCATCGTCCACGTCGCTGACACCACCACCGTGATGGTCGTGCCAGCGCAGTTGCCAGTCACCAACCTGCGCGAGTTCATCGCGTTGCTCAAGGCCAATCCAGGCAAATACAATTTCGGCTCCAGCGGCAATGGCACCAATAGCCACTTGAGCGGCGAACTTTTCAAAGCCCAGGCGGGAGTATTCATCACCCACATCCCGTATCGCGGAACGGGTTTGGTGCTTAACGACATGATGTCGGGGCAGGTTCAGATGCTGATGGATAACTACGTCACGGCGCAACCGCACATCAAGGATGGCAAGGTACGCGCGCTAGGCGTCAGCAGCTTGAAGCGTCTGCCGTTCATGTCGGATGTGCCGACGCTCGACGAGCAGGGCCTCAAGGGTTTCGACGTGAGTAACTGGTTTGGCATTTATGCACCCCAGGGCGCCGGCAGTGAAGTGGTTACCAAGATCAATACCGCCTTTAACCAGGCGCTTCAGGACCCGGATTTGCAGAAACGGCTGTCCCAGTTGGGAGCCACGCCAACAGGCGGAACACCTGCCCAAATGGCCAAAGTAGTGGCCGCTGATACCGTCAAATGGGCCAAGCTGATTCGGGATCGCAAGCTAGCGGTGGAGTAACTTGCTGCAGGACAGGCATCCCGCCGCTAGAAGCCGACCGGGTAGCCGTCCTTGCGGTGGTCTGAGGCAGCGATGTAGCCGTTTTCAGTTTTCATCGCCAACTGCGCGCAACCAAATTCGGTGTCGAATCGCGGGGCGACCTTGACCTGATGACCTCGCGCAAGCAGGCCGTCGATGGCCTCCTGCGAGAAGTTCCATTCCACAGCCACCATGCTGTTGTCGTCCATCACACGCCAACGCGGCGCGTCGCTGGCCACCTGCGGGTTTTGACCGTAGTCGGCAATACGGCTGGTGACCTGAACATGGCCTTGCGCCTGCATCGAGCCACCCATCACACCAAAGCTCATCAACGGGGCGCCGGCGCGGGTCAGAAAGCCCGGGATGATGCTGTGGAGGGGGCGTTTACCGGGTGCGACCTGATTTGGATGGCCGGGTTTGAGATTGAAACCCCAGCCCCGGTTGTGCAGCGCGATCCCGGTGTTGGGCACCACCACGCCTGAGCCAAAACCCTTGAAGTTGGACTGTATGAAAGACACCATCATGCCGCTTTGGTCTGCAGTGGTCAGGTACACCGTTCCGCCACTGTGCGGTGATCCGGGGCGTGCCGGCGCAGCGCGGTTGGGATCAATGAGTTTGGCGCGCGACGCCAGATAGCTTTTACTGAGCAAATCAGTGCCTGTGACGGTCTGCATCGCATCTGCGTCACCCACAAAGGCATACAAATCGGCGAACGCCAGTTTCATGGCTTCGATTTGCAGGTGCTGCGACAAGGCCGAGTCGATACCAGCGGCCTTGAGATCAAAATGTTCAAGCATGCCGAGTGCCATCAGCGCGCCAATGCCTTGGCCGTTGGGGCCGATCTCGTGCAGGACGACGTCACGGTATGTCATGGAGATCGGTTCGACCCAGTCCGCCTGGTGCGCGGCCAGATCAGTCTCGTCAATCAGACCGCCCGTGCTCCGCGCATGGTCTGCAATGGCTTTGGCCAGTTCACCCCGGTAGAAGTCATCGCCTTTTGTTGCAGCGATCCGCTGCAGCGTATTGGCCTGCCCTGGGCAGACAAAACGCTCACCGGGATGCGGTGCCCTGCCGTGGGGAGCAAAGGCATCGCGATAACCCGGTTGGGGCAGCATTTCGGCCACCTGCGCCTGCCACTGCCGGTGCACGGTGGGTGACACCATGTAGCCTTCACGCGCATAACGCAGGGCTGGCTCAAATAAATCGGCAAAAGGCAGGGCACCCCAGCGGTCTGACAAGGCGCGCCAGGCCGACACGGTACCGGGGACAGTAACGGAATCCCAGCCACGCAGCGGCATCGCGTCGTAGCGTGAAAAATGCTCAGGCGTCCACCTGCGCGGCGCACGTCCGGAAGCATTCAAGCCATGCATCTTTTGGCCATCCCAGATGATCGCAAAGGCATCGCCGCCTATTCCGTTCATGCAGGGCTCGACCACCGTGAGCGCGATGGCGGTGGTCAAGGCTGCATCGACCGCATTGCCGCCGCGTGCCAGGGCCAATAAACCTGCAGCAGAGGCCAGAGGCTGCGAGGTGCTGACCACGTTTTGGGCCAGCAGCGGCATGCGCTGCGAGGTGTAGGGAAAACTCCAGAATGACGAGGAATCAGTGGACATGTACGACGCTTTCGTAAAGGCAGCGGAGCGCCGCCGACGCAGGTCAGTCTAGCTTCACTTTGGCTGCTTCAACCGCCTTGCCCCAGATGCGGAACTCCTGTTCGGTGAGTGTCGCGAATTCGTCTGGCGGAATAAATTTCAAGTCCACGCCCTGATCCTGCATCCGCTGCCGCAACTCGGCAGAGTTCAAAGCGGTTTGTACAGCTTTTGACAACACAGCCAGCACTGCCGCTGGCGTGTTCTTGGGAGCGGCCAGACCGAAGTAATTGTTTGCCTCAAAACCCTTGAGGCCGCTTTCGTCGACCGTCGGCACGTTGGGCAGCAGACCGACACGCTTGCTGGAGGCCACAGCCAATACTTTTAACCGACCCGATTTGACGTGCGGCAGTGACGCTGGAATGCTGTCAAACATCATGCTCGAGGTGCCGGCCATGAGGTCGGGCAGCGCCTGCGAACTGCCCTTGTAGGGCACATGAACCAGGTCGAGTCCTGCGGTGAGCTTGAATACTTCGGATTCCAGATGGGACAGCGTACCAGCACCTTGCGAGGCAAAGTTGTACTTTCCGGGCGATGCTTTGATGTAGCTGATGAGTTGCGTCACGTTTTGAACCGGCAGCGATGCAGGAACGACCAGCATGTGCGGAACGGTAGCTACTCCGGCAATCGGCACAAAATCCTTGATCAGGTGGGCAGAATGGGTTGAGTAGGCGGCCGCGGCAATCGCTGCATTGGTGGTAGACGACAGGTAGATGGTGTAGCCGTCCGGTGTGGCTTTGGATGCATAAGCCATCCCGATATAGCCCCCGGCGCCGGGTTTGTTTTCAACCACCACAGTCTGGCCCAGAACCTCGCCAAGTTTTTGCCCGATCGCACGCGCCAAAATGTCCGATGCCCCGGCTGGCGGAAAGGACAGAACCAGCGAAATGGAACGCTCGGGATAAGCCGCGTGGGCCCAGCCGCCTGCCAGAGTCGCCACGCCGAGGAAAAGGGCTGACAGGATAGGCTTGGCACGCAGAAGTCGCGAGAATGAAAAACGGTTATGAGTGGGTTCGAGCATGGTTGACTTTCAAGGAAGCAATTGAGGACAGAGAGGGACAACAGGCTTGGGTAGGAACAGGAATGGTTGCTTGCAAATTTCGCGCCAGTCCGTGGATCTGCATTATCGGGATGATGGTGGCGCCACCGATGCACCTTCTATCCCATGACGCTGCAATGCAGCGGCCACAAATCCGGATGCTTTCATGTCTTCCACAAAGGCCGATATGTAGCGGGCGGCGTTGTCTCGTCCTTTTGGCACGCCCATGGCTTGCTGGATCAGCATGAAGCGGCCATCCAGAAGGCGCAGGCCCGGCAGGCGGCGGGCATCTGCCTGTAATTGTTGCTTGACCCCTGCAGCTACCTCCAGTTTTTGAGCGACAAACAAGTCGGTGACAGCCGGTGATGTAGGCGCTTTGACGAGGCTGGCCGCCTTGATCTCGCGCGTCAGACCTTGATCTCGCGCGTCAGAAATAGGTCGTAGGCACTCCCGTTACCAACGGCGATACGAATGCCGGGACGGTCTACTTCTGCATTGGTCCGGATCGGTGAATCCTGACGTACCAGATACGCCCCTTCGATCACGACATAGGGCGCGGTCTGGAGCATGTCTGCCCCGCGTACCGGGTCAATTGCGACGAAAGCGATGTCCACTTGGGCATCCCTGACCGCCTCAACGACCCTGCCTGCTGAGGTAAAGGTAATCAGTTCTACCGGTACGCCAACGCGTTTGCCCAGCTCACGTGCAAGGTCTACCGAAACGCCACGTGGTTCGCCCGTGACCGGGTCTCGGGTAGCGAGAATAGGATTGCCCAAATTGATGGCCGCACGGAGCTTTCCAGACGGAGCGAGTTCAGTTTGCGGCACACCCTGCCGGGAAGCACAGCCCGACAGCAAGCCGAGCAGGCAAATACTCAGGAGCAAAAGTGTCCATGGGCCTTGACGCAGGTGAGTAAAAAATGACGGACGACCAAACATGAACTTCCTTTTAAATAAACGGGATGACAAGTCCCTCCATGGCGAACCGCGATTGCAACCCCGACCTTCACGCAGGTCAATCGGGAACACCCTCAGACCTACAATTCGGCCATGGGTTCACAGCGCTTTGACAGCATCGACACCTTTCGTGGGGCAGCAATCGTCTGGATGACGGTGTTCCACTTCAGCTTCGATCTGAATCATTTTGGCTATCTTCAGCAGAATTTTTACACCGACCCGTTCTGGACGGTACAGCGCACACTGATAGTCAGCATGTTTTTGTTTGCCGCCGGTCTGGGTCAGGCAGTTGCGATGCATCAGTCACCCAGCCAGAGCCGTTTCCGCAAACGCTGGCTTCAAATTGCAGCATGCGCACTGGCGGTGACGCTGGGTTCCTACTGGATGTATCCCAAGAGCTTCATCACATTTGGGGTTCTCCATGGGATCGCGCTGATGTTGTTGATTGTCCGCTTCAGTGCATCCTGGGGACGCTGGCTGTGGCTGCTGGGTGGATTGTCAATTGCTATGAGTTTTATAGCACCTTACATCCATCTTTACTGGCCTACAGTCGACTTTCTCAATAATCGAGGCTTCAATTGGCTGGGCCTGGTCAACCGCAAGCCGGTGGCTGAAGATTATGTGCCCCTGTTCCCCTGGCTCGGCGTCATGTGGTGGGGCCTGGCCGGCGGCCAGTATTTGCTTGCCAATCGGCGGGACTGGTTAGCGACATTGCTTCCGGCCTGGACCGCACCCCTGGCATGGCTGGGCCGCAATAGTCTGACCTGGTACATGCTCCACCAGCCGGTGCTGATTGGTTTGCTGATGGCTGCTGCAGCGATCGGGTAGGCGCGCAGCAGGCCACGTCTAAAAAATCTGCCCGCGTCAAACGGTTGCGTCCTACAGGGCACCCCGCAGGCATGGCGATACGGTGAGTTTTGGTACCTTTTGCAAACCCTCACCGAGCCCAGCGCCATGCCTAAACCAAATAACCCGACCAGCCAGACCAAAACCAAATCCAAAACCAAATCCAAAACCAAATCTCCGTCCAGTTCTGCTGACCGCCCAAGCGGTCAGCCAGATGACCTCGCTGAAGAAAAAATGCGCCAGGTTCAAGCGCTTGCAGCCGGGATGCCGCATAACCTGACCAAGCCCGCCGAACACGGTGATGCCAATGCGCTGGCACCCCAGCGCGGCAGCACAGTCGAGGTCACTTCGCGTCTGCCATCGGGCAGCACGCTGACGGAGCAAAACAGTTCAGAAAAGACCGGCAGCACCGCTTCGGAAGGCATCAACGCGACCATCGAGTCACTCGACCGGGTGCGCGTCGATTCGTCCGGCAGGATGTTGACCACCAATCAGGGCGTCGCGATTTCTGACAATCAGAATTCCTTGAAGTTTGGACTGCGCGGGCCGGCCTTGCTGGAAGACTTCATCCTTCGTGAAAAACTTACCCACTTTGACCACGAAAGAATTCCCGAGCGCATCGTGCATGCACGCGGCTCGGCTGCGCACGGCTATTTCGAGTGCTATGAACCGTTCACCCAGCACACCAAGGCTGCACCGTTCCAGGAAAAGGGCAAGATCACCCCGGTATTTGTGCGCTTTTCGACGGTGGCGGGCGAGCGCGGTTCCAAGGACACTGCGCGCGACGTACGCGGATTTGCCATCAAGTTCTACACCGACGAGGGCAACTGGGATTTGGTCGGCAACAACATGCCGGTGTTTTTTATTCAAGACGCCATCAAGTTTCCTGACCTGATCCACGCCGTCAAGCCCGAGCCGCACAACGGAATGCCGCAGGCCGGCAGCGCCCATGACACGTTCTGGGACTTTGTTTCTTTGATGCCTGAGACCACCCACATGCTGATGTGGGCCATGTCGGACCGCGCCATTCCGCGCAGTTACGCCACCATGCAGGGCTTTGGTGTGCACAGCTTTCGGCTGGTCAATGCTGCAGGGGAGTCGGTATTCTGCAAATTTCACTGGAGCCCAAAGGCCGGCACCCATTCCCTGGTCTGGGAGGAAGCGGTCAAGATCTCCGGCGCAGACCCGGATTTTCACCGCCGCGATCTGTGGGACCGTATAGAGGCTGGAGATTTCCCGGAATGGGACTTTGGCGTACAGGTGTTCACCGAAGAACAGGCGCAGGCCTTCAGTTTCGACATTCTGGACGCCACCAAGTTGATTCCCGAGGAACTGGTGCCCGTGCACATGCTGGGGCGTTTGGTGCTCAACCGCAACCCGGACAACTTTTTTGCTGAAACCGAGCAGGTTGCCTTTTGTACAGCCCACGTCATTCCGGGCATTGACTTTTCCAATGATCCGCTTCTTGCCGGGCGCATCCATTCGTATGTCGATACCCAGATTTCCCGTTTAGGCGGAGCCAACTTTCATGAAATTCCTATCAATGCGCCGCTGGCGCAGGTCCACAACAACCAGCGCGACGGCCTGCACCGTCAAGCCCTTCCCAGAGGGCGGGTGGCCTACGAGCCGAATTCCTTGGGCGGTGGCTGCCCGTTTCAAGCCGGTGCAGCGCAGGGATTTGTGACGGTGCCAGCACGTCTGCAATCCGACGGATTGCAGGACAAACTGCGCGGCAAGCCTGAAAAGTTTGCCGATCACTTCACACAGGCCACGCTGTTTTATGAGAGCCAGAATCCGGTGGAGCAGGCCCACATTGCGGCCGCCTTCCGGTTTGAACTCAGCAAGGTCACGATTCCTGCGATTCGGGAAAGAACGATCTCCATGTTGCGGAACGCGTCAGAGACCCTGGCCAGCCAGGTGGCCGACGGATTGGGGATGAGCAAGTTGCCCGACGCGCAACCCCGCGCGCTTGAGCGTCCACAGAGCCCCGAGTGCAGAACATCTCCGGCCCTGTCTTTGACAGCGCGCCCAGGCGATGGCGGCGTGAAATCCCAAAAAGTGGCCTTGCTCGTTGCGCCGGGCGTTGTGGGTCGGTCGATGCTTGCGGTTCACCAGGCCCTGACCGCTGGTGGCGCAGTGCCTAAGTGGGTGGGCCTGCGAGTTGGCCCTGTACGCACAGCCGAAGGCGAAGACCTGGAAGCGGCCTGCTCACTGGAAAACGAACCCGGCTTTTTGTTCGATGCAATGGTGCTGCCCGATGGGCAAGAGGCTGTAGCCGCCCTCGCAAACAATGCACACACGATGGAATTCATCGTCAACCAGTACCGGCATTGCAAAACGCTGCTGGTGATCGGAGTCGGGGATACGTTGACGACCAATGCCAAGCTGCCCGCTACTTTGCCCGATGGAAGCGCCGACCCCGGCTTGATTTACACATCGGCTGGCGACATCGCTAAAGGCCTTAAAGCCTTTGTCGCTGCGCTTGGCACACACCGGCACTTTGAGCGAGAGACAGACCCACCGCGGGTCTAGGGC
>JANOLL010000323.1:0-10328 GCA_031419775.1 Polaromonas sp.
AGGTAGAGCAGTCGCACTTTTTCTGGCGCGACACCGGTGACCGCTGCCACTTCGGTCTGCATCGAGTGGGTCGCCTGCGAAGCCGACCAGACATTGAGCTGGCCCTTGCTGAACTCGGCAACGGCGCATGATGGACCCATGGACGCATGGGTCTGAACCGCAAACTCGTAGCTGGCCTTGATGCGGCGGGTACTGGTGGCGAGTGCAGCGGGCGCATCACCGACTTTTTGCGTCGCCTCTTCCTTGGCAATCGGTTGTTTGCGCCAGTAGTCAAATACTGTCGCCTTGTCAGGCAAGCCGGTCCCGGGTGACCAGGTCAGTTTCAAGGCACGGGCGGCTTTGATCGCGCCCCATTCGTTTTTGGCCACCACTGCCACAAAGTCGCCCCGGCGCACCGTCTGCACAAAGCCGCCGACCTTACGCGCCTCGGTGTCGTCGACTGCGACGAGTCGGGCACCTAATTCGTCAGCTCGAACGACGCGGGCGTGCAGCATGCCGGGTAGCCGGAAGTCATGCACGTACATGAATTCCCCAGTAACTTTTTCAGGAATGTCAACACGCGGAATCGATTTGCCGACCACCCGGTACTCAGACGCTAATTTGGCGTTTGCTTTGGCATCAACCTTCAAGTCCAATGCTTTGCCACCCTGGAGCAACTCGTTGTACGAAACGGCTTTGGCAGCGTCCGTCTTGACACTGACCACGCCATTGCTCACTTGCAGTTCGGACACCGGAGCACCCAGCTTGGTGGACGCACGCGCGAGCAAGGCGGCACGTGCTGTGGCGCAGGCTTTACGCAGCTCCCCACCGCCCTGAGCGATGGTCAGGTTTGCGCCGGTAATCCACTGGTCAGGTGTGGTGGCGGTGTCACCCATAACCATGTCGATCTGCTCGAAGGCGACATCGAGTTCATCTGCAGCCATTTGCGCGAGGGCCGTTTTGGTACCCGTGCCAAGGTCGACCTTGCCGACGTAAATGGTGACTTTTCCATTCGGCTCCATGCTCACGAACGAGTCGACCAGATCTTTCGCTACCGCTTTGGCTGGGCGAAGCGTTGCAGCCGCCGCCGAGTTGGCAGCATGTGCCAAGGTGGCGTCCAGGCTAAAGCCAACGACGAGTGCGCCAGCACCGGCTTGAAGCAGGACGCGGCGGTTGAGCAAGGGGCCAGCAGGCTTGAAGGTGTGCGTCATGATCATGCCGCCTTAAACCGTGGCTGCGCGCTTGACAGCAGCACAAATGCGTTGGTGTGTGCCACAGCGGCACAGGTTGCCGGCTAGCGCATCCTTGATCTCGGTGTCGCTAGGCTTTGGATTGGTTTTCAACAAGGCCGCCGAAGTCATGATCATGCCGTTGATACAGTAGCCGCACTGAGCGGCCTGTTCGTCGATAAAGGCTTGTTGCAACTTGCCAGGCTTGAGGGTGCTGCCAAGTCCCTCCAGAGTCGTCACACTTTTAGCTCCGAGCGTACTGACGGGCAGCAGACACGATCGGGTCGCCACACCATCGACATGCACGGTGCAGGCGCCGCACTGCCCAAGTCCACAGCCGTATTTGGGTCCTTTGAGCGCAAGATCGTCGCGCAGCACATAGAGCAGCGGCGTGTCCGCGTCCACATTGACCGCTTGGGTTTTTCCGTTGACTTTCAGCGTGTAGCGCGGCATGACTTGTCTCCTGATGCTTGTTGGACCGAAAGTGCAAAGTGTTGGTGCAGACTGACGCTTTGTCAAGCCGATGGGGAACGGCGGGTTGACAGCATTTCTGCTGCAATGGGAGAAATGCGCAACACGCCATGCCGCCACACCGGTACAAGTTCGCGAATCAATCGCCACATGCCCATGACATCGACCTCAGGCTAATAGAAAACCTGGATGGTTTGCTATTATTTTAAGAGCGCTGCGAGATCGCTGGAACGCCGCTGGCTCAATATTTCAGCGCCACACTCTTGCCCCAGAACACCCGATAGGCAAAGATGGTGTAACCCACAATCACCGGCAACACCACGACTGCACCGGCGAAGATGACTTTCATCGCTTCAGGCGACGTGGCAGCCTGCCAAATGTGAATCTGGTCGATCACCAGCCACGGGAACAGGCTGTAGGCCAGGCCGTAAAAAGCCATCAAAAAGACACCTACTGTTCCGCCGAACGGGACCCATGCGCCATATTCGCTGCCCTGAGCCAAGCGCGTCGGCAGGCGCTGTAGACTGCGGTAAATCACCCAAAACAACACCGCAGTTGCGGCTGGAATCGGAATCAGCAAGATGATGTTCGGAAACGAAAACCACTTGGCAAAAATACTCGGACTGACCAGTGGTGTCGCCAGCGAAATCGCCGCCACGCCAGCCATGGTGAACAGCAAACTGCCGCGTGCCCAGCGCACCGCCTGGAGCTGCAGTGCGCCCTCCGTTTTGATAATGAGCCAGCCGGCACCCATCAGACAATAGGCGGCAATCAACGCCAGGCCAATCACGCCGTTAAACACGATGGTCCAGCCCGACGTCGAAAAACCTGTGATCAGCGCGCCCAGCATATAGCCCTGGGACCAGGTAGCCAGCAGGGAGCCGGCGAAAAACATCTGGTTCCACAGAGGCTTGTGGCTAGCCCTCGCTTTGACGCGAAAGTCAAAGGCAACGCCACGTAGTGTCAGACCAATTAGCATCAGGGCCACCGGCAAATAAAGCGCTCCCAAAATAGAGCCATGCGCGCTTGGAAAAACCGTCAGCATAATCCCCACGCCCAGCACGAGCCAGGTTTCATTGGCATCCCAGAACGGTCCAATGCTAGCGAGCATGCTGTCTTTATCATCTTCGCTGGCGCGGCGCATCAGAACGCCCACACCCAGGTCGTAGCCGTCAAGAATCACGTAGGCCAGCATGGCCAGCCCCATGATCACCAGAAACACAATCGGCATCCAGCCGGCGGCTTGGGTCAGGTCAGGCGCGAGGTCAAGCATGGGCCATGTCTCCACTCTTGCCCTGCTTTTCAGGGTAGTTGAGCACATTCAACTGGTCCTCGAGATCGCCTCCGGACGGTTCGTCGACGTGCTTTTTATGTTTTGCCAGGTAGAAAACCACCGTGACATAGGCCACGATCAAGGCTGCGTACAGGGTCAAATAGAGCGCCAAGGTCAATGCGATGGCTGACCCTGGGACCTTGGACGCCGCTTCAGCAGTCGTCAGCAGTCCCGATACCAACCATGGCTGCCTGCCTATCTCGGTGGTGTACCAGCCAGCAATCAAAGCGACCCATCCAGCAAAAGTCATCGCCACCAGAATCCTCGCCTGCCAGGTCCTCAACGTGCGTGTGGGGTCTCTTTTCCAGGGTGCCAATTGCAAGGCGCAGGCCCAGCTGACCACCAGCATCAAGAGACCCATTCCAACCATGATCCGGAAAGACCAGAACACTGGCGCTACAGGTGGATGGTCACCATTGAACGAATTGACACCCCGCACCAGCCCATTCACGTCGTGGGTCAGGTAGAAGGATGCGAGCTTTGGAATCGACACCTCGTAGGTGTTCTTGCGCAAGGTGCTGTCGGGAATGGCAAACAGCACTGCCGCTGCGCCGCGCTGGGTCTCCCAAATACCTTCCATGGCGGCGAGTTTGGCAGGTTGATGTTTCAGGGTATTGAGGCCATGCAGATCGCCCGCAATGATTTGCAGAGGAATCAGCACAGCGGCCAGGTAGACGCCCGTTTTCAGGCCGGCCATGACATCGGCCGAACGCTCCTGGCGCAGCCAGCGGTAGGCAGAAATACCGGCAACCAAAAATGCCACCGTCAATCCCGATGCCATCATCATGTGTACAAAACGATAAGGGAATGAGGGATTGAAAATAACTTCAAACCAGCTGGTGACATGCGCCACCCCATTGATCATTTCGAAGCCAGCAGGTGTGTGCATCCACGAGTTGAGCGCCAGGATCCAGAACGCAGACAGCGACGTGCCGCCAGCGACCAGCAAGGTAGCAGTGGTGTGCATTCTTTCGCTGACCCGCTCCCGCCCGAACAGCATCACGCCGAGCATGGTAGCCTCCAGGAAAAAGGCCGTGAGCACTTCGTAAGCCAGGAGCGGGCCAGCAATGTTGCCGACTTTTTCCATGAAGCCCGGCCAATTGGTGCCGAACTGAAAACTCATGGTGATGCCGCTGACCACGCCGAGCGCAAAGGTCAGCGCGAAAATCTTGACCCAGAACTGGTAGGCGTCCATCCAGTGCTGCTGGCCCGTTTTAACAAAGCGCAGCTTGAAAAAAAGCAACACCCAACCCATCGAGATACTGATGGTCGGAAACAGAATGTGGAAAGTCATGTTGGCCGCAAATTGAATGCGGGCCAAAACTACAGCATCTAATCCATCCACAGTCAGCTCCTGTTTTAAGTGGCAAGTTGGTAGCGCTCAGCCTCGCCAGGCCTCACGTCTTCGGTTTCAGCATAACCCAGCTGGCGCCAATGTTGTCGCGTCCCAATCGGTTTGTCAAACCGCAGCTCAGATTCCCTGTCGTCAGGGGCATTATTCTGCCCGCTCCTTGTCCCGGCTCAAGTCATCGACCTGGGCGCTCCAAGATTTGAATGGGTTGTGCCTTGACCGGCATCAGCGCGCCCTCACCTGAACCGAGCGACGGCTGCGAATGGCCGATTGAGTCGTAGCCGGCGGCTGAGTCACCAGCGGGGTGGGTTCCAACACCAGCAGCGAGACCTGCTTGAACCCTAGTCCAAGCATCTGCAGTTCTTCAGCGGCCGCTCGGCTGAGGTCAATCACCCGGCCCCGGACGAACGGGCCACGGTCGGAGATACGAACATCGACTTCCCGGCCATTGACCAAGCTACGCACCCGCACGACGGTGCCAAATGGAAGGGTGCGGTGAGCGGCGGTCAGCGCATGCATGTCATACCGCTCACCGCTGGCAGTTCGTCGGCCATGAAAGCCCGGGCCGTACCACGACGCGCCACCTTGTTCCAACACCCGGTACATCGGTCCGTTCAGTGGCGTCGGCGATGTCTGCGGCGCCAGTTGCGGCACTACCAATCGATCCGGGAAAGCGGCCTCGCCGGGCGGCGTCAAGCCCACCGGCGGCGCTGTCGCAACTGCTGGGGGAGGGATGGACGACGTGCTGTCTGATGACGCTACCGTGTTCTGCGGGGCGACAGAGCAAGCCGAAAGCCCGATCACTAGGCCGAGCGTGAACAGTGGCCGCAGCAGCGAACGCATGCGCCTAATCTGTCCCGTTAGGCCAGCGCCAGCCGCTTGCAAATCTCCAGCGTGGCTGAACTTTGGTTCATGGTGTAAAAATGAATGCCGGGGACGCCACCATTACGCAGTTGGTCACACAGGTCGGTGATCACATCCAGCCCAAAGCTTTTTATTGATGCCGAGTCGTCGCCAAAACCCTGTAGCCGCAGACGAATCCAGCGCGGAATTTCTGCCCCGCAGGCATCGCTGAAGCGCATCAGCTGAGTGGAACTGGTGATCGGCATGATGCCGGGCACAACCGGCACATCAGCGCCCAAGTGGTAGGCATCATCAACAAAGCGAAAGTAAGCGTCGCTGTTGAAAAAATACTGCGTGATGGCCGAGTTGGCGCCCGCCTTGACCTTGGCCACAAACGCGGCAATATCAGCCTCTGCTGACCTGGCCTGCGGATGGACTTCCGGATAAGCCGCCACCTCGATGTGAAAAGCGTCTCCGGTTTCGGCACGGACAAATGCCACCAGGTCACTCGCGTAGTGAAACTCGCCGCCCGCACCATAGCCGCTGGGCAGATCGCCCCGCAGGGCAACCAGCCGCTTGACCCCCATCGCCTGAAGGATGGCCAACTGCTCGCGCACAGTGGCCTGGGTTGCGCCGACGCAAGAAAAATGACTGGCAGCGGCCACGCCTTCATTGAGAATTTCGCCAACGGTGGCAAAAGTGCCTTCCTGGGTAGAGCCACCGGCTCCAAAGGTGACTGAACAGAATTCAGGCTTTAGGGGGTAAAGCGTCTGGCGAGTCTGGCGGAGTTTGGCCGCACCTTCGGGGGTCTTGGGCGGGAAAAATTCAAAGCTGATAGGGAGCGTCATGGCCGCCTCGATGTGAACGGTACGGGGGTGGTCATCGTTTTCAAGATCAATTGTCCAATTCCGGCTTGAGTCGGCGCTTGCTGCGCGCCGGACCATGCTGGCCGGCATGCGCTTCTTCTGAGTCTTCATGCGCGGCATGCAAGGCTCGTTGCTCGCTGCGCGGTGTGCGCTTGGGTAAGTTACGCGGCGGCGCGGCCTGTAGCGGCTCGTCTTCACCCAGTACGTTGTGGCCCTTCCTGGCGTGGATGACGAACTCGCGGTTGCCGTCGCCGCCGGTGATCGGTGACTCCAGCCAGGCGAGTACCTCCATGCCCAGATCGGCACAGGTGCTGCGCAAGCGATTCTCGACCAGGGCAAACAGCTCCGGGTCGCGAACAATTCCGCCCTTGCCGATCTGGCCTGGCTGCAGCTCAAACTGCGGCTTGACTAGCATCAGCATTTGGCCTTCTGGCCTGAGCAGGCGAACCACAGCCGGCAGCACCAACGTGAGCGAAATGAAGGATAAATCCGCCGTGAGCATATCGAATGCTGCGCCTGCATCGGTTGAAACGGCTCCGGGTTCTTCAGCAGAGTCTGGCTCATCACCTTGCAGTTCCTGACCAACGGAATGCGCCCTCGCCAAGTGCGCCAGCAGCTCATCCGCAGTCAATGAACGGGCATTCACGCCTTCGATGCAGACCACGCGCGGATCGTCTCGTATGCTGGCATGCAGCTGGCCATGGCCTACGTCAACCCCCACAACCTGGGCCGCACCGTGCTGCAACAGGCAATCGGTGAAACCGCCAGTGGACTGGCCCACATCCAGGCAGCGCAAATCCGCCACATCCAGACCTGTGCTGCGTAGCGCGCCTTCGAGCTTCAAGCCGCCGCGGGAGATGTATTTGGCCTCCGTGCCGTCGAGCACTTGCACCTCGGCGCCGTCAGACACCTCATCGCCGTTCTTGGCGATCCGCTTCCAGGCCGCGTCCGCTTCCACACGCCACTGCACACCGGACGCTATCAGACGCTGGGCTTGGGAGCGGGTGGTGGCAAGGCCATGTTCGACTAGAAACAGGTCAGCACGCATGTTTTTTCGACACAATCATGCGGAACGGCACAAGGGGCCGCTCCGCGTACTGATCAGTAACGGTAGGCGTTGGCCTTGTACGGGCCCGCCTTCGACACACCGATGTAAGCAGCCTGCTCATCGCTCAACTCGCTGAGTACTGCACCCACCTTTTTGAGGTGCAAGCGTGCAACTTTTTCGTCCAGATGTTTTGGCAGAACATAAACCTTGCCAACCTCGTACTCGCTCTTCTTGGTGAACAGTTCGATCTGGGCAATGGTTTGATTGGCAAAACTCGACGACATCACAAAACTGGGGTGACCCGTGCCGCAACCCAGGTTCACGAGGCGGCCTTTGGCCAACAAAATGATGCGCTTGCCGTCCGGGAAAATCACATGATCGACTTGCGGCTTGATTTCTTCCCAGGTGCACTGCTCAAGTGAGACCACGTCAATTTCGTTGTCGAAGTGGCCAATATTGCAAACGATCGCCTGGTCTTTCATCTTCGCCATGTGCTCATAGGTAATGACGTTCTTGTTGCCCGTGGCAGACACGAAAATGTCACACTTGTCAGCGGCGTACTCCATGGTCACGACCTTGTAGCCTTCCATCGCGGCCTGCAGCGCGTTGATCGGATCAATCTCGGTCACCCAGACCTGGGCGCTCAAGGCACGCAGCGCCTGGGCCGAACCCTTGCCCACATCGCCATAGCCAGCTACCACTGCCACTTTGCCGGCAATCATCACGTCGGTGGCGCGTTTGATCGCATCGACCAGCGACTCGCGGCAACCGTAGAGATTGTCAAACTTGGACTTGGTGACTGAATCGTTGACATTGATGGCGCGGAAGGCCAGGGTGCCCTTGGCTGACATTTCATTCAAGCGCAGCACGCCGGTGGTGGTTTCCTCGGTCACGCCTATGATGTTTTTCAAACGTCGGCTATACCAGGTGGGGTCCTGGGCGAGCTTGGTCTTGATGGAATTGAACA
Source organism: Polaromonas sp. (assembly GCA_031419775.1). GTDB lineage: Bacteria > Pseudomonadota > Gammaproteobacteria > Burkholderiales > Burkholderiaceae_C > Polaromonas. Next base: position 8,088 of record JANOLL010000323.1, read on the forward strand.
AGCAGATTTCTTCCTCGCTGCCGGGATGGGCGAGCAGGGAAATATCGGTTTCAGCACGGGTACCCAGATGCATCAACAAGGTGGCATCGCCGCCGTCATCAAGGATCATGTTCGGGCCTTCTTCAGGCGTGCCTTTGGCGCCCGAAAATTCAAAGATGCGGTGGGTGTAGTCCCAGTAATCCGACAGGGATTCGCCCTTGGTCGCAAACACCGGAATTCCTGCCGCCGCCAACGCAGCGGCAGCATGGTCTTGTGTCGAGAAAATATTGCAGGACGCCCAGCGAACGTCGGCACCCAAGGCCTGCAGCGTCTCGACCAGCACGCCGGTCTGAATCGTCATGTGCAAGGAGCCCGTGATACGCGCACCCTTAAGCGGCTGAGCTTTGGAAAATTCCTCGCGGATGGCCATCAGGCCAGGCATTTCGGTCTCGGCAATCTTCAACTCTTTGCGGCCCCACGCAGCAAGTGACAGGTCGGCAATAACGTAGTCTGCAAAAGCAGCGGGAACAGGTTTCAGGACGGCGTTCATACGGTTCTCCAAAATCAAACTGGGCAAAATAGCCACGAGCTTGTGCATCACGGTTGGGGAAGTCAGTTAACTGGACTCACCCGGCTTGACAGCACATGCGGGTGAGCGTGGTTGCAGAGTGGATGTCCTGAGCCTAGACCACTGTGTTGTGGGTTGCAACGCTCCTCAGGATGGCATCATTGTACTAAAGCCCTCCAGAGTTTGTTAAATCCAGCGCTTAACCTACAAATTTTTGCTCTCGTGCGCAAATTGTCGGCACTTTATTGGTGTCACGATTAAGCCCATGCAACTTTCGACCGTACGGCTGCTTTTTCTGCTTACTCTGGCATGGGCGGTCTCCATTATTTGGATTGCGCCCAGGCCGCCAATGACGGATTTGCCGCAACACGCCGGCCAGGTGGCACTGCTGCACGACATGGCCACTGGCAACTCGCCTTGGCTCGACCTGTTCCGCACCAACCTGTTCACACCCTACCTGTTGGGCTATGGCATGGCCGTGGCGCTGGCTTTCTGGATGCCCGTCGGGGTGGCGCTAAAACTCACTCTTACGCTGGCTTACCTGAGTTTTGTGTGGGCGCTGGTGCGCTTGAGACAGCACTTCGGTGGCGACAACCGGCTCGACTGGCTGTTTCTGTTGCCTTTTTTTGGACCAGCTTATGCCTGGGGCTTTTTGACCTTTCTGGCAGCCGCGCCGGTGGCCATTTTTCTCATTCTGGTTTCTGACCGCTATGCCCAACGGCCAGGATGGAAGCTCGGCCTGGCCACCGCCCTGCTCGGTATGCTGCTTCTGCTGTCACACGGGCTGGTCTTCGTCTTTGGCATTGCGGTTTCCAGCACGATTTTTGCCGCGCAACGCTGGCCACAACGCGGTGCGACAACGCGCTTTCTAGCAGAAGGATGGCCCTTTATTGTGTCAATCCTGGCCTGCGCGGCTTACTTTGTGATCAGCCGTCGGCTGGAAGCCCAATATGGCGGTGTCGGCAATGTGGGCCCGCTTTTATGGGACCTCGACTGGAAAAGACTTCCCAAGCTTTTCATCAACTCACTGGGCGGTGAATCGACCTTACCGGTAGTGGTGTGCTCGCTGGTCCTGGCATGCGTTCCCTGGGTACTGGGCTTTCGAATAGACCGGCACCGACCGGGCACCTGGCTGATGTTTGCCTTCGCGGTCGTCATTGCGCTGCTGGCTCCCATGTTTGCGATGGCAACTGGCATCCTTTACCTGCGCTTTTCCTTGTTCACGCTGCCGGCCTACGCACTGATGTTCAGCCTGCCACCCAGCCAGCCTGGACGCAGCGGCAAGGATTACGGCTTCTTGCATCGGGTCAGCGGGAGGATTCCTTGGCTCAGGACGGGGGCGGTTCCTGCCTTAATAGCTGTGACGTGGACGGTGCTGGGCATTCAGTCCTATAAAACTTGGCAATTCGGCCAGGAGTCGAAAGATTTCGAACCCGTGGTGGCTGCCATGGAACCCGGACAACGGGCCCTCTCGCTGCCGTTTGCCGCCAAAAGCCAGGCAGCGGGAAATCCTTTCGCTTACATGCATTACGCTGCCTGGTACCAGTCCGAAAAGCAAGGGCTGGTGGATTTCAACTTTGCCTGGTTCCCGCCCCAGCTGGCACGTTACAAGCCCGATCGCCTGCCGGCTGTAAGCTACGGCTTTGAACAAAAGCCCGACGATTTCGACTGGCGCCGGCACCACGGTGAGTTGT
>JANOLL010000324.1:0-5432 GCA_031419775.1 Polaromonas sp.
TGCCCCTCGCGCGCCAGCAGCATGATGATGCCAAACGCACCCAGGGTCGTCAGCACATAGGTGATGGCATAGAACATCGCGGCGCCATAAGCCGACTGGGTGTTGAGCTGGTTTCCATTGACCACGCCTGCAAGCAGGCCCAGCAACAAAAACCCCATCTGCGAGATGGTGGAAAAGGCCAGCATGCGCTTGAGGTTGGACTGGGCCACAGCGGCCAGATTTCCGATCAGCAAGGAGCCAATCGCCAACAACGCCAGCATCTGCTGCCAGTCAATGGCTAGCGGTAAAAGTCCTTCGACCAGCAGGCGGATGCAGATCGCAAAAGCAGCCAGTTGGGGTGCTCCACCAATCAGCAGCGTGACAGCAGTGGGCGCACCCTGGTAGACGTCTGGCAGCCACATGTGAAAAGGTACGGCGCCGAGCTTGAAGGCCAGACCCGCAACGATAAACACCAGACCAAAGACCAGCACCTGATGCTTGACCTGGCGGCTTGCAATCGCGTTAAAGACCTCGTTCAAATCCAGCGAACCGGTGGCACCATACAGCATGGACAAGCCGTAGAGCAGGAAGCCTGAGGCCAGCGCACCGAGCACAAAATATTTCATGGCGGCTTCAGTCGCCGTAGCATTGTCTCGCCTGAGCGCAACCAGCGCGTAGCTCGACAAGGTCAGCAGTTCCAGGCCCATGTAGATCACCAGAAAATTGTGGCCGGAGATCATCACAAACATACCCAGCAGCGCGAACAAGCTGAGTGTAAAAAACTCGCCACCCCGCAACATGTCCCTGGCCGCAGCGTAGGGGCGACCATAAACCAGGGTCACCATCAACGCGATACTGGAAAAGCATTTCAACCAATTGCCCATGGGGTCGCTCACCACCATCTTGCCAAAGCCGTAAAAGGTTTCGCCACCGAGCGCGTAAGCAGCTTGCATCACAGCAACGACCGCCAGCGTGAGCAGACTCAGCACATAAGTCAGCGTCCGCTGTGGAGACTTCACGCCCAGATCCACCAGCGCAATTACGCAAGCCATGATCAGGAGCACGATCTCGGGGTAAACCGAAATCCATGAGAGCTTGTCAATCATCTGATTTCTTTGGCGATTAGTTCAATTTCGATCTGGCCACGTGCGAGAGCAAGTCGGCCACTGAAGTGTTCATCACATCGGTGAACGGTTTGGGATAGATACCCATGTACAAGACAGCAATGGCCAGCAGTGCCAGCATCAGGAATTCGCGGCTGTTGATATCTGCCAAACCTTTGACATCATCATTGGTGACCGGGCCAAGGTAAACCCGTTTGAACATCCAGAGCGTGTAGGCAGCGCCAAAAATCAGGGCGGTGGCCGAAGCAAAGCCAATCCAGAAGTTGAACTTGACTGCGCCCAATATCACCATCCATTCGCCGACAAAGCCAGCTGTGGCCGGCAAGCCGCAGTTGGCCATGGCAAAAAAGAGCGCAAACACCGTGAAGCGGGGCATGGTGTTGACGACTCCGCCATAGCTGGCAATCTCTCGAGAATGAACCCGGTCATAGAGCACGCCAATGCACAAAAACATGGCCCCTGAGACAAAACCGTGTGCCAGCATTTGAACAATGCCGCCAGACACTCCGAGGTCATTGAAAATAAAGAACCCCAGGGTGACAAAGCCCATGTGCGCAACCGATGAATAGGCCACCAGTTTTTTCATGTCCTGCTGCACCATCGCCACAAGACCTACATAAATCACAGCGGTAAGCGACAAGCCAATCATCAGCCAGGCCCATTCGCGCGCGGCATCTGGCGCTATGGGTAAAGAAAACCGCAGGAAGCCATAGGCGCCCAGTTTGAGCATGATGGCAGCCAGCACGGCAGAACCACCTGTCGGAGCCTCGACGTGCACATCGGGGAGCCAGGTATGCACCGGCCACATCGGCACTTTCACGGCGAACGCGGCAAAGAAGGCAAAGAACAGCAAGGTTTGCACCGTACTGCCCAGGGGAAGCCTGTGCCAGGTCAGGATGTCAAAGCTACCCCCCGACTTGTTATAGAGAAAGATGAGCGCAACCAGCATCAGCAAGGAACCCAGCAGCGTGTAGAGAAAAAACTTGAAAGCCGCGTAGATCTTGTTGGGTCCGCCCCAGATGCCGATGATGAGGTACATCGGAATCAGCGTGGCCTCAAAAAAGACATAAAAAAGCAAGCCGTCGAGCGCAGCAAACACGCCGATCATCAGTCCGCTGAGAATCAGGAAGGACGCCATATACTGGTTGACACGCGTGGTGATGGCTTCCCAGCTGGCAATGATCACGACCACATTGATAAATGCGGTGAGCAGCACGAACCACAGTGAAAGTCCGTCGACGCCGACGTGGTAGTTGACGTTGAAACGCGCAATCCAGCTGCCCTTTTCAACAAACTGCATCGCGGAGCTGTCGAGCTTGAATCCGGAATAAAGCGGCAGCGTTACCAGAAAGCTGACGACCGCACCGATCAATGCAATCCATCGCACACTGCGTGCCTGCTCATCTCGGCCGAGTGCCAGCAGTACCACGCCAAAAATAATTGGCGTCCATATCGCCAGGCTGAGCAATCCCATGAAATTCTTTCTGCTTGTTCTTATTTTTTATCGATTGAGCCAGACGAAGTACGTCATCAACACAAACACACCGATGATCATGCCGAAAGCGTAGTGGTAGATAAAGCCCGACTGCAGGCGACGCACCATGCCAGACACCCAGCCGACCAGCCTCCACGAACCATTGACCAGCGCGCCATCAATCAGGCGCTGATCGCCGCCCTTCCAGAGCCCATTACCCAAGGCGCGGGCACCGCGTGCCAACACATTTTCGTTGAACCAGTCGAGGTAGTACTTGTTTTCCAGCAGCGCATAAAGGGGTTCGACCCGGCGCTTGATGGCCGCCGGCAGCGCCGGGTTGACCAGGTACAGGTAATACGCCAGCGCCACGCCCGCCACCGCCAGCCAGAACGGCGCGGTCGACAAGCCATGAAGAGCCATCTGTGCTGGTCCGTGGAACAGCTTGGCAAGTTCTGCCATGGCAGGATGACGGATCGGATCGACGATGATCGCGTCCTTGAAAAACGCGCCAAACAACATCGGCTCAATCGTGATGAAACCGATCACCACCGAGGGTATCGCCAACAAGATCAAAGGCAAAGTCACAACCCATGGCGATTCATGCGGTTTGGCATGCTCGGCATGCCCTGAATGGTGGCCATGGTCGTCGTGGTTAGCATGACCGTGGTGAGCGTCGTCATGGTGTGCGTCAGGATTCTGGTCGAAACGCTCCTTGCCGTGAAACACCAGAAAGTACAGTCGAAACGAGTAAAACGCCGTCACAAACACGCCTGCCATCACCGCAAAATAAGCAAACCCCGCACCCGGAAGGTTGCTCTCATGCACCGCCTCAATGATGCTGTCCTTCGAATAAAAACCAGCAAACAGGGGCGTACCAATCAGGGCCAACGAGCCCAGCAGCGAGGTGATCCAGGTGATCGGCATGTACTTGCGCACACCGCCCATCCAGCGGATATCCTGGTTATGGTGCATACCCAGAATCACCGAGCCCGCCGCCAGAAACAGCAGGGCCTTGAAGAAGGCATGCGTCATCAGATGAAACACCGCGACCGAATAGGCCGACGCCCCAAGGGCTACTGTCATATAGCCCAGTTGTGAGAGCGTCGAATAGGCCACCACCCGCTTGATGTCGTTCTGGATAATGCCCAGAAAGCCCATGAAAAGCGCTGTGATGGCGCCAATCACCATGATGAAGCTGAGCGCAGCGTCACTGAGCTCGAACATCGGCGACATACGTGCCACCATAAAGATTCCGGCGGTGACCATGGTCGCAGCGTGAATCAGTGCCGAAATAGGCGTAGGGCCTTCCATCGAGTCAGGCAACCAGACATGCAGCGGAAACTGTGCCGACTTGCCCATGGCGCCGATAAAGAGACAAATGCAAATGACGGTGATCAGCATCCAGTCGGTACCGGGCAGACTCAGCTTGGTCAGGGCATCCGCCTTGGCGAAGGCTTCCGCATAGTTGAGCGTGCCGGCATAAGCCGCTATCAAGCCGATGCCAAGGATAAAGCCGAAGTCACCCACACGGTTGACCAGAAAGGCCTTCATGTTGGCAAATATGGCGCTAGGTTTGTTGTAGTAGAAGCCAATCAGCAAATACGACACCAGACCAACGGCCTCCCAGCCGAAGAAGAGCTGCAGCATGTTGTTGCTCATGACCAGCATCAACATCGCAAAGGTAAACAGCGAGATATAGCCAAAAAAACGGTTGTAGCCGTCTTCTTCATCCATGTAGCCAATGGTGTAGATGTGGACCATGAGGGAGACAAAGGTCACCACACACATCATCATGGCGGTAAGGCCGTCCACCAGAAAGCCAACTTCCATCTTGAGCGTTCCCACCGTCATCCAGGTGTAAAGCGTCTCGTTGAAGCGGGCACCATCCAGGGCCACGCTTTTGAGGGTCCAGGCCGACAGTACAAAAGCCAGCAACACACCCAAAATGGTCAGCGTATGTGAGATCCGGCGACCCAGCACGTTGCCGCCAAAAGCAGTGCCCCAAACACCGGCCAGAATAGCCCCTGCCAAAGGTGCGAGGGGAACTGCCAGCAGCGTTGCGGCAGAGAGGGTTTGACTCATGGTTGAACCGCCGGGTGAGCCGCCCGCGCGGGGAGCAGCAAAGAAACGAAATGAGGTGCATGAAGGCTCATTGTTCAGCCCTGGAGCGTGTTGAGTTCGTCGACGTTGATGCTGGACTTGTTCCGGAACAGAAGCACCAAAATGGCCAGACCGATAGCAGATTCCGCCGCGGCAACCGTCAAGATAAAGAACACAAAAATCTGGCCTGCCATATCGTTGAGGTAATACGAGAAGGCCACAAAATTCATGTTGACCGCGAGCAACATCAGCTCGATCGCCATCAGCAAAATAATCAAGTTTTTTCGGTTGAGAAAAATCCCGATGACAGACAGTGCAAACAGCATGGCACCGAGTGAGAGAAAATGTCCGAGCGTGAGCGTCATGGCTGCTTTTCTCCCATAAGAGGGGCATCAACCGGCGCAGCGACTGCAGACTTCATTTTGACCAGACTGACCCGGTCAGCCCGCTTGACCCGGATCTGATCGGCCGGGTTCTGGTACTTGGAGTCTTTGCGCTCGCGCAGGGTAAGCGCAATCGCCGCAATGATGGCCACCAGCAAGATGACAGCCGCAACTTCCAGTGGATAGACGTATTCAGAGTACAGGACCTTACCGAGTTCTTTGGTATTGGATACCTGAGCCCCAATCTGGCCGGCCGCCGTCGCGGCAACCGGTGGCTCCCTGAAGCCGCCCATCAACACATAGGACATTTCCAGCGCTATCACTGCACCCACGCTTCCCGCCAGCGGAAAATGCTTCCAGAATCCCTGGCGC
>JANOLL010000325.1:0-2670 GCA_031419775.1 Polaromonas sp.
CCCCCCCTAGGATGATCCAACTGCAGGTGACGTGTTCGAGTCCCGCTCAGACCGCTCAACCAGTCCCTGCGAGGACTTTTTTGCGGGAGAAAAAATATGACCAAGTTAGTACTCGAAAGGGTCAAGCTGCCCAACGTAACAGTGTGGTTGGCACAGGAGCTCTCGGTCAAAGGCGCTGTCCTGGCTGGTGTGTGCTTGGTGACGCTGAATGCACCCGCGAATGGAGCTCCAGGGTTTACACCTGACGCGACGCGGTCATTGCCTCCTGCGGCGCTGACAGCGGCGTCAGACGCGGAACCGGGGCAATTCGACGAGTCTGCCTCGGTAAATCCTGGCGGAGCGATTTATAGCCCGTTCAGCACAGTTTCGGAGGTGTCGGCGTGGAAGCAGAGGCAGACATCCGCAAAGACGGCTCAGGGGCGCCAACATGACGGAATTGAAGAAGTCCCCGATCTGATGGCGACCACACTGGCAGCAGGCATTGCCGTGGGATTGTTGTTCTATCTGTTTCGCACGCTGCTTACTAATTGAGCCGACAGGAAGTAAGACTAATGTCCGCTTAACTACCAATGGCCCACCAAACCAAACAAATCAAACCAGCCACAGTGCTTGTCGCTGCCGCACCAAGGAAATTGAGAAAGGAGACCGTCAAGGGAAGACTATGCATTTAAAAATCACTTATCCCATCGAATCGCGCGATTTACACAAGCCATATTCAAATGAATGGAGGTTAGTTGTATGCATAAGCTATTCACAATGGGGGCCTGTGTCATCGGAGCCCTGGCCCTGCCCACGTGGGCAATAACCAATTTTGGCGGCAATACGGCGCCAGCTGGAGCGCATTACGCAAATGGCTCTAGCGAGCCGACGTGCTCCGTAAGTGGCCTGACTGTCAACTGCACCGGGACCGCCATCAGCGGCGTCGGCAACATGGATGCAGACCTCGTCTTGTCGGTGGCCTATTCGGCCACTGTGCAGTGTAGAAATAAAGGCGGTCAGTTGGTCGAGGTAAAAACTCAATTTACAACGGCTAGCTCGTCAGACTCAGATACCAGGCTTAGAAACGGGACGCTGACTGTTTCCCCGACTAGCGTAACTGGGCCGTCGGATGCTGATTTCAAATCCAGGGCGACCTGCCCCAACGGGAACTGGACCAAGGAGCTTGTGGCGGGCTCCCCTTTAGTTACGGGCTATAGGTACACACTCACCTTCAAAGGCTTAATAGACGCCGCCATCACTGTCACGGGGCCCTGAGACGCTGAGTGCGACACTGTATTGAATGAACAGAGCAGCTGTGGCATGTTCCCTTGCCACAGCGATACGCCGCAACCGGCACACGGTAGGTGTTGACCGCGATGTTCAGGCCGGTGTGGACCTGCGCGTAACAGGCGGTCAGGTCAGCGGTATTGCAATATTTCCCATCGGAGTTGGTGTCATCGAGGAGGAAAAATCAGCGCGGATCAGTTGAGCTTTGCCACCCGGCATACCGCGCACTTGACAGGGCAACCCCTGATAACCAGATTCTTTGGCACGCGCTCCGACGGCGGGCTCAGGCTAACCATGCTGTCTGAGGGCGGCAAAAGTCATCTCACGCTTAATCCAGTTTCCCGCTAAATTCTTATAGACCACCGCGCACAACAGGTGTATGGTGATTTTTCTGTTCGAAGAATAACAATGCCGACCATTCGCCTGTTTAGCGCCAGTGCAGATGCCTACTTCCATCACTTGTTTCGGGGTGTGATGGCTGCTGGTCCAGACATCAGCTTGTCTGACGACATGGATCCCGCGGGACACCTTTTGAGCCTGGCGCAGGACCTGGTGCCAGACGTTTATCTGCTCGATTGGAAGTTCCGATGTCGAGACGGCACTCCACTTCTCGACACCATACAAACCATCAGCCCGACAACTAAAACCCTTTTGTTCTGTGATGTCTGTGGCAAAGAAGAATTAGCAGTAGCGCTGGCGCATGGTGCACGGGGCCTGCTCTTCAAAACGTCGCCTCCCCAACAATGGCTAAAGGCTGTCCGCACCGTCAGCAACGGCGGCCTATGGTTTGGCCGCGAGCTGCTGATCGACTTGCTGGACAGTTTGTTAAGCCGGCCTGAAATTCAGCCGTCTAAAGTACAAGCGACTGAAGCACTGACTGAACGAGAAAAGGAAGTCGCTGGCTGGGTGGGTCGAGGTATGAGCAACAAAGAGATTGCCCGCCAAATGACCATCAGCGATGCGACGGTCAAGACCCATCTCCAGCATATTTTCAGCAAGTTAAAGGTCGATCGCCGAATGCGTATCCCGCATCAACCATCGCCTTCATGGTCCGCACGGCTTCCCATGCCCTTTTGAGGGAAGCCGCGCCGTCAAAAAATCAGCGCCCCGCGCGCTTGCGTTCGCTTTCTTTCAGATAGCGCTTACGCAGGCGAATCGATTTGGGCGTGATTTCAACCAGCTCATCGTCCTCGATGAACTCCACGCCGTATTCCAGCGTGCACTCGATAGGCGGTGTGATCTTGACAGCATCCTCCTTGCCTGACACCCGGAAATTGGTCAGTTGCTTGGTACGCGTGGCATTGACCACCAGGTCATTGTCACGGCTATGGATACCGACAATCATGCCTTCATAGACCGGGTCGTTGGCCCGCACAAACATGCGGCCGCGGTCGTCCAGCTTGC
>JANOLL010000326.1:0-2226 GCA_031419775.1 Polaromonas sp.
GAAAAAACCAAACATGCCGCCTTCGCAGTCGCCGCAAAAAGGCACACCGGCCTGGTTTGCAGCCGAGGTCAAGCCAGCGACCAGGTTGCGTGTGCGCGCACTTAATGCTTCATAAAAGCCAGCTTGCTGGAGTTCGCGCAAGGTTGCCAGGCCGCAAGCCGTGGCTACCGGGTTGCCCGACAGGGTGCCGGCCTGGTAGACCGAACCCATCGGGGCAAGCTGCTCCATCACGGCGCGGGTGCCACCAAAAGCTGCCAGCGGCATGCCGCCGCCAATGACCTTGCCCAGCACCGTCATGTCAGGTTTGAAACCGGGAATACTTTTGGCATAAACGCTTTGCGCACCACCAAGGGCCACGCGAAAGCCAGTCATCACCTCGTCAAACACCAGCAGCGCGCCATATTGGGTGCACAGTTCACGGCAACGCTGCATGAAGGGCACGCTGGCGCGAACAAAATTCATGTTGCCGCAAATGGGCTCCATCATCAGGCAGGCGACTTCGCTGCCGTGCAGGGCAAAGGCTTGCTCGAGCTGAGCGATGTGGTTGAACTCCAGGACCAGGGTGTGCTGAACCACCTCGGGTGGCACACCGGCACTGGTTGGGTTGCCAAACGTGGCGAGGCCCGAACCAGCTTTGACCAGCAGAGCATCGGCGTGGCCGTGGTAGCAGCCCTCGAACTTGATGAGCTTGCTGCGCCCGGTGGCGCCGCGTGCCAATCGAATCGCGCTCATAGCTGCCTCGGTGCCCGAGCTGACCAGACGCACCATCTCGATCGACGGCACCAGTTTGATGATTTCTTCAGCCAGTTCGACTTCGCGCTCGGTCGGCGCACCGAAGGAAAATCCTTCTAACAGCGCCGCCTGTACCGCTTCAAGCACCGCAGGATGGCCGTGCCCGAGGATCATCGGTCCCCATGAGCCGATGTAGTCGATATAGCGCCTGTCGTCGGCGTCCCAGATGTAGGCCCCCTGGGCGCGCTGGATAAACCTCGGCGTGCCACCGACCGCCTTGAAGGCGCGCACTGGCGAATTGACACCGCCCGGAATCAGCCTTCTGGCACGCTCGAACAACGCCTCGCTGCGTCGGGTGTCGGGGGTCGGTTTAGTGTTTAGTCGTTCCATTCGGGGGCAAATCAAAGTAGGGCTTAGAGATCAGTGCCGCGTCGTCGGTGGGAGATTCATCTTCGGCGTCATCTTCGCCGGCATCATCAACATCGGTCTGTGCCCAAAACAGGCGGTCCGGCACGATGTGACCCATGCCGGGGTGAAAGCCGGCGTCCAGGCTGTGGTCCAGATAGGTCAGAGCCTCTGAGGTGGCGGTCTGCAGGTCGTGACCATTGGCCAGCAATGCTGCCAGGGCCGCAGAAAGCGTATCCCCAGCACCGGCAAAAGTTGCTTCGAAGCGTTCAAATTTTTCGCTGTACAGCACTGCCTGCGGGGTAGCCAGAACGTTGTCAATGAATTGCTCGGGCAACGGGATGCCCGTGACCAGTGTGTACGGTACCCCCAATTCGGCCGCAGCCTTGGCGATATCTTTGGCAGAAGGATTGCGATCACCCGACCAGTCCGGCAACAACCAGCGCCAGAGACTGCTGTGGTTGCCGACCAGCAAGGTGGTTTGCGGTAGCATCAGTTCCTTGAAGGCGTCGAGATAGCTGTCAATCTCGCTTTCATCCCACCAAGACAAATTGGGCATGTAGGCAATCAAGGGTACGTCAGCATAATCCGAGGCAATCTCGGCAATGGCACTGATGTTTTCGGGGCTGCCGACAAAGCCGACCTTGATGGCGCCGGTTGACATGTCTTCCAGGGCGGTACGCGCCTGCTCCGTTACCCCTTCTTCATCCATCGAAAAATGATCGAAGATTTCGGCGGTGTCCCGTACGTACGCCCCTGTCACCACCGCTAGCGCATGACCTCCCGCAGAAGTGATGGCGCTGATGTCTGCGGTCAGTCCCCCGGCACCACTGGGGTCGTTGGCATTGAAGGTCATCACACAGGCTGGCGACTCTTCACCGCCTTCAGTCTGCATTTTGCGGCTGTCCAGAGAAGGGCTTGTGGGGTTTGACATGAACTGCGATTTTTCCCTGTACGCGATAAGCAACACAGCCTCGGTACAATTGTTGCATTCTATGCGAAGGCAACTTAAGCTGTGACCCAAACTACGACCTGGATGTGCTTGATCTGCGGGTGGATTTACGACGAAGCGAGCGGTGCACCGGAGCA
>JANOLL010000327.1:0-2560 GCA_031419775.1 Polaromonas sp.
AGTTGTTGCGTGAGCGCTTGCAGCCTGACAAAATCAATCTGGCGTCGCTGGGCAACACTGTGCCCCACCTGCACTGGCATGTCATCGGCCGATTTGGCTGGGACAGCCATTTTCCGGCGCCGGTCTGGGGAAATGCCCAGCGCGAGCCTGATCCGGCCAGACTTCAGGCGCTGGCCATGCAGTGCGTGGACGTGAACCAATCGATTGCCGAGGCAATGGCTTCAACATGACCCGATTCAGTTTTAGAAAGTGATGTTCTCTCATGGCCGGCCTTCAAGCTAATTCCCCCACCCCGACAGCGCTTACGGTGCACAACCAGTCTCGCCTGCTCGAAATTGCTTTTTCAGACGGTCAGGCATTCAACATCCCGTTCGAGCTGATGCGCGTCTATTCACCCTCGGCCGAGGTGCAGGGCCACGGCCCTGGCCAGGAGGTGTTGCAGACCGGTAAACGTGAGGTCAACCTGCTTGAACTGGAGCCAATTGGCAATTACGCGGTCAAACCGGTTTTTTCTGATGGCCATGAAAGCGGAATTTTTTCCTGGGACTACCTCTATTTCTTGGGCAATGAGCAGAGCCGGCTTTGGGACGACTACAACCGACGCCTGCAGGCCGCAGGCGCAGAGCGCGACGCGCCCATGGTGGTGGCGTCAAAGTCGTCTTGTGGCGGTCACTAGGTTGGCAACTTGCATTGCCCTGAGACGCCGCAGGGTTGTAACCCCAAACCGCAGCTTTACGCCCTAGCATCCAGACCATGAGTACCACGCATTTCGGTTTTGAATCAGTCGATGAACAAGACAAGGCGCGTCGGGTTCGCGGCGTGTTCGACTCGGTTGCGCCCAAGTACGACCTGATGAACGACCTGATGTCCGGTGGGCTACATCGGGCGTGGAAGGCTTATACGGTTCTGGTGGCCAATGTCAGAGAAGGTCAGAGCGTGCTGGATATTGCCGGCGGCACGGGCGATCTGGCTCTGGCTTTTGCTTCCCGGGTCGGCGGCAAAGGCTGCGTGGTGCACACTGATATCAACGAGGCGATGCTTCGGGAAGGCCGCAACCGGCTGCTCGATGCAGGCGTCAACCTGCCAACCATGGTCTGCGATGCCGAACACCTGCCTTTTCCGGATGGCCGTTTTGATCTGGTAACCGTGGCCTTTGGTTTGCGCAACATGACGCACAAGGATGTTGCGTTGCGCGAGATGAACCGCGTTCTCAAGCCCGGTGGCAAGTTGCTGGTGTTGGAGTTTTCCAAAGTCGCCAAGCCCCTTACAAAGATATACGACTGGTATTCCTTTAAGGTTTTGCCCCGATTAGGTAAACTGGTCGCCAAGGATGCCAGCAGTTACCAGTATCTGGCCGAGTCCATTCGCTTGCACCCGGGTCAGGATGAACTTAAAGCCATGATGCACAAAGGCGGCTTTGGCCATGTGGACTATCACAACCTGTCAGGCGGGGTAGTAGCATTACATGTTGGAATAAGGTGTTGAAAGTTGGTCACAGCAAGCAATTGCTCAAAGGAGACAAAATGAAAATTACCGCAATGATTCTTTCTGCCGTGATGGCATTGACATTAGGCTTCGCCGGCACGAGTGCCGAAGCGGCCAGACTGGGCGGCGGCAAATCGGTGGGCAAGCAGTCGTCCAATGTGACCCAGCGTGAGGCGGCGCCTGGCGGTGCCAACTCTGCTGCAAAACCAGCTACGCCGGCTACCGCTCCGGCTGCTGCGCCGAAAAAACCATGGGGCGCCATGTTGGGTGGCTTGGCCGCTGGCCTGGGTTTGGCATGGCTGGCCTCTTCTCTCGGTCTGGGCGGCGCGTTTGGCCAAATCATCATGTTTGCTTTGCTGGCGTTGGTGGTGATGCTGGTGATCGGGTTTGTCATGCGCCGCTTCAAAGCGGGCGGCAACACTGGCCAGGCGGCTTCGCCGTTTGCGTTCGGCAGCGCTGGAAACGCGGCGACGCCTCGAAACTACAGCCCTGAGAACGTCGGCAACGATGCGTCGGCCCGGCCATGGGAACGGCCTAACATGGCTTTCGATTCGAACAAGGATTCGGCTTCCGGTGTATCGGGTTCGCTGATTGGCTCGGCGCTACAAGGCTCCCAGTCCTGGGGTGTGCCGGCAGACTTTGACGCTGCAGGCTTTTTGAAAGCCTGCAAGCTCAACTTCCTGACGCTGCAAGATGCTTGGGACCGTTCTGACATCCAAAACCTGCGGTCCATGATGACCGACGAGATGCTGGAACAAATCAAGGTCCAGCTGGCTGACCGCGAATCACACACTGGTGGCGGCGTCAACAAGACAGATGTAGTGATGCTGGAAGCCCAGTTGTTGGGTATCGAAGAACTCAGCGATGTGTACATGGCCAGTGTGGAGTTCTCGGGCATGATCCGCGAGGACGCGTCGGCTGGCGCCAGTCCTTTCCGCGAGGTCTGGAACATGACCAAACCCCGGGCCGGTGGCAGCGGCTGGTTGGTGGCTGGCGTTCAAGCACTTCAATGACCTAGCAGCCCTCAGGCCTGCTACTTTAGATCATGCGCCCCCTCTCACGGGGGCGCATTTTT
>JANOLL010000328.1:0-1529 GCA_031419775.1 Polaromonas sp.
CAGAACGGATGGACCGCTGGCAGGGGCTCAGCGCGGAACACATCCAGTGTGGCACCAGCCAGATGCCCGCTGTCTATCAGTGCAATCAAATCCTCGTCGACGAGATGGCCGCCGCGTGCCACATTGACTACATAGCCGCCCGGTAACAATTGCGAAAGCGTGTCGCGCCGCAAGATGCCTTCGGTATCCGGCGTGAGCGGCAGCAGACAGACCAGTACACGGCTTGCCGCCAGAAAATCAAGCAGGCCGTCTTGGCCCGAAAAGCAGCGAATGCCAGCAAGCGTTTTGGGCGACCGGCTCCAGCCCAGTACCGGAAAATCGAAGTGCTTCAAAGCCCCTGCCACGCGCGCGCCAAGGATCCCAAGGCCCATCACCCCTACCGGGAATTCGCTGCGCAGGCGAGGCTTGCGGTAAGACCACTTGCCTGCAGCGATGTCGGCCGCATACGCATCGAATTCACGAACATGTCGAATCACGGCATGGCAGACGTATTCAGCCATTTGAACGGCCATGCCGGCATCATCAAGGCGAATCACAGAACAGCTCGGCGGAATGCGCAGCTTCATCAGTGCATCGACGCCGGCGCCGATATTGAAGACAGCCTTGAGCGCCGGTTGCTCGTCAAAAAACTGCTGGGGTGGGGCCCACACTACTGCGTAATCGGCCTCTGCCGAGCCCGCAACCCAGGGTTCAACCAGCGCGCCAGGCAGAGCAGCCTGCAAACCCTCCAGCCAGGGTTGGGCCTTGGTGTCCGTGCAGCAAAAACTGATCCGCATCATGCTGGCCATTTAACCCGAACCATCATTCAAAGGCGCATTTTGAGCAGTTCGGCACCCTCGGCTACCTGATCGCCCGGGGCATACAAAAGCTCCTGAACCACGCCAGCGGCCGGCGCGGCAATAGTGTGCTCCATCTTCATGGCTTCCATCACCGCCAGCGCCTGTCCCTTCTCGACCGGGTCACCCGCCTTGACGGCAAAGGACACCACCTTGCCGGGCATGGGTGCGGTCAGGCGCCCGCTCTCGGCAGGTCCATCGCCGGCATGCGCCAGCAGGTCAATGTTGATGATCTGCGTTGCGCCGCGTGCGGTGAAAATATGGTCCACTTCACCCCGAGCGAACACCGTCGCAGTGATGCGCTGGCCAGCGAATTGAACGTCGATACCCAATGCCGTCTGCGAAAAAACCAGCGGCCCCGCCACCTCATCCAGCTTCAGATGCAGGGCGCCGTCATGCTTATAGATCAAGCTGGCTGCAACGTGTTGACCATGGAACTCGAACTCAAAACGTCGCTCGTTCAGTCCGTGGGAGCGCCAGCCATCGCGGCGACTAAAGGGGTCAGCGCTTTCGAGCGCCCGGTCGTCCAGCTGGCTTTGCGCGATCGCGCTCGCCGCAGCCAACGCCAGGCCAAGCGGCTCCTGCTGGAAAAGCACCGCACCGTCACGCGCGATCAACGCGGTGTCAAGATTGGCGCAAGAAAACGACGGGCTGCGTACCAGGTAACGCAAGAACTGTACGTTGGTGTTCAGA
>JANOLL010000329.1:0-3251 GCA_031419775.1 Polaromonas sp.
CAGTTCCCCGACGGGTACGTCAAGATCAAGGACCGAAGCAAGGACATCATCATTTCCGGCGGTGAGAATATTTCCTCCATCGAAGTCGAGGATGTGCTGTACCGCCATCCTGATGTGCTGGCAGCCGCGGTGGTAGCCAAGCCGGATGCACGCTGGGGCGAAACGCCGTGTGCCTTTGTTGAATTGAAGGCTGGCGCGGTGACGACGGCGCAAGACATCGTGGCGCATTGCAAGAGCCACCTGGCCGGTTTCAAGGTTCCGCGCGCGGTGGTCTTTGGCGAGCTGCCGAAAACTTCCACTGGGAAAATCCAGAAATTCGAGCTGCGCAAGCAGGCCGGCTCGGCAGCAGCGATCGATGTGTGAGTCACATGGCTGAATGACAGGTGCTATTGAAAATGTAGCGTATGGTGCAGTTTCGACCGTGGCTTGAGCCTTTTCAAAGGGTTTTTTCGCTGATGAATTACATCTTGCACGCGCCCATTCGCGAGGGCGGTGCGCCATGATGCCTATGGGTCCGCAGCTTGCGTATGTCGTCAGCCATCCGGGCACCTTTGCGTGGCGGGTGCTCAAGGGCTTTCGCGCCAACCAGGGCCTGCTGTTGGCCGGGGCAGTGGCCTATTACGCCTTGCTGTCGATCGTTCCCTTGTTGATCCTGATTGCGATTGCGCTGTCGCATGTGATCGAGCAAACTGTGTTGCTGGAAGCGTTGGGCCGCTACATCGGCTGGCTGGCGCCGGGTCAGTCCACATTCATCGTCAATGAGTTGTCCAACTTTCTGGCGCATCGTGAGGTCATGGGCTGGGTGCTTCTGGGCACCATGCTTTTTTTCAGTTCGCTCGCCTTTACCGTGCTGGAAAACGCCATGTCGGTGGTGTTCTTGCATCGTGTGGCGATTCGGCGCCGCCATTTTCTGGTGTCTGCCGTGCTGCCGTATTGCTACATCCTGTGCCTGGGCATCGGGTTTTTACTGGTGACGCTGGTGTCGGGCAGCCTGCAGGTGATGGGCGAGAAAAGTGTGGAGTTCCTGGGCAACAGCTGGTCGCTGAGTGGGTTCTCTGGGGCGCTCCTTTATTTGCTGGGTCTGGGGGGTGAGATTTTTCTGCTGACCTCTATGTACATGGTGATGCCGGTCGGCAGGCTGTCCTTGCGTCATGCCCTGATTGGCGGGCTAACCGCCACGCTGTTTTGGGAAATCACTCGCCACCTGCTGGTCTGGTACTTTGCCACGCTGTCACAGGTTGGCCTGGTGTATGGCTCGCTCACTACAGCCATCGTAGTTTTGCTCAGCCTCGAAATCGCCGCCACGCTACTCTTGCTGGGTGCGCAGGTGATTTCAGAATTTGAGCGTATTGGCACTCCCGGCCAGGATGCACCGGCCAAGCCTATGCGCACTGGGTAAGCGCCGGGCTTTTCAAGCCCCGGTTTAATGGGCCAGAATTTTTGAGAGAAAGGCCTGACCCCTATCGGTGCTCGGCGTGTCAAAGAAAGCGCTTGGCGTGCCTTCTTCGACAATCTGGCCTTCATCCATGAAAACGATGCGGTCGGCCACGGCGCGCGCAAATCCCATTTCATGCGTGACGCAGAGCATGGTCATGCCCTGGTCAGCCAGACTGACGATGACGTCCAGTACCTCTTTAATCATCTCGGGATCGAGCGCCGAGGTGGGTTCGTCGAAAAGCATGATCCTGGGCTTCAGGCAGAGCGATCGCGCAATCGCGACCCGCTGCTGCTGGCCACCTGAAAGTTGCAACGGATACTTGTGCGCCTGATCCGTGATGCGCACGCGTTCGAGCTGAGCCATGGCGATCTTTACCGCCTCTTTCTTGGGCAGACCCATTACCCAGATTGGCGCCAACGTCAGATTTTCGAGCACCGTCAGATGCGGAAACAGGTTGAACTGCTGAAACACCATGCCGACCTCGCGGCGCACCGCATCCGCGCTCTGGCTATCGTCGCCCAGCAGCCTTCCCGCAACGGTCAGGGTGCCCTCCTGGTAATCTTCCAGCGCGTTGATGCAGCGAATCAGCGTTGACTTGCCGGAGCCGGAGGGTCCGCAAACCACGATGCGCTCCCCGCTTAGAACGCTCAGGTTGATGTCGCGCAGGACATGACAATCGTTGCCATACCATTTGTTGACCTGTTCAAACTGGATGATGGGCGCGTCGGTGGGGCGGTGCATCTAGTGGCCCTTGCGCTTCAAGCGCCGCTCGACGCGCAAGCTGTAACGCGACATGGCATAACAAAACGCGAAGTAAATGGCAGCGATGAACAAATAGGCTTCGATTTTAAAAGGCCGCCAGTTTGGGTCTGAGCCCAGCGCCAGCGACAGGGCGCCCGTCAGCTCATACAGCGAGACGATGGTAACCAGGGAAGTGTCCTTGAAGAGCGAAATAAAGTTGTTGACGATGCTGGGGATGACGGCAGCGAGCGCCTGCGGCAAGATGATGGTCCGCTGCATTGGCCAGTAGGTCAGGCCCAAGCTTGCGGCGGCCTCTGCTTGCCCGCTCGTCACAGTCTGCAGACCGCCGCGAATGATTTCTGCCATGTAAGCGGCGGCAAAAAGGGTGATGCCAACAATCACCCGGATCAGCACATCAGGCGATTTATCAACCGGTAAAAAGAGCGGCAGCATGAACGATGCCATGAACAGTACCGAGATCAGCGGAACGCCGCGCACCAGTTCAATAAAGACCTGACAGATGGAGCGAATTGCCGGCATGCCTGAGCGCCGCCCAAGCGCCGCCAGAACCGCGATCGGAAAGGCCAGCACCATCGACAACACGCTCAACATCAGCGTCAGCGGCAGGCCTCCCCACTGGTCAGTTGGAACTGGGCTCAAGCCGGCAAAGCCTCCGCCCATCAGGCCTGTAAAAACTGCAATGCCACCAAGCCAGATCAGGACGAGAGATGGTTTCCAGAATCGTGGATTGCAGCTCGCCAACACCGGCAGCAGCAGGGCAAAGGTTGCCAACACAGGTCGCCACTGCTGCGACTGGGGATAGCGCCCCAACAAGATAAAGCGGGCTTTTTCATTGACGACGCCCCAGCAAGCACCGATACCGCGCGCCACCTGGCACTGGTCGGCGTCGGCGGCGAAGACCGCATGGACGACGCCCCAGCTAAAGCCCTTCAGCGCCAGCCACGTGAAGACCCCGAGTAGCAAAAGCGTGACCAGGGTGTCGGGAAGGCTCGAAAAAAGCTGGCGCCGCAGCGCCGCTGCGACACCAGTAGCGCGCGCGGGTGCAGGCCGG